>JBOHWL010000223.1:0-9332 GCA_050736615.1 Binataceae bacterium (SeqCode)
GTGCGAGGCACCCGCCGTGACCGATGAGCGTAACTGTGGGATTTAGAGCAGATTGAAGTTGTACTGAAATTGCGCTGTTAGGAGGCTTTCGCCTTTGAGGATGCCGCCGCTGCTGGCATAATTGCGATCACCGCCCAGCACCTCGATCGCCTGTAGCTTGAGGAAGTACTTCTTGGTCCAGGGCGGATTCAACACCACCGACGGAAACAGCAGGAAGCTGCGGCCCTTGGGATTGAAGACCATCGTCCACGTCGGCGCGAAATCCTCCCACATCCACGACGTACCGATGTTGAACAACGCGTTGACGTCGTTCTTGTTCTGATTGTCAACCAGTGCGCCGCCGACACCGCCCCAAGGCGAACCGCCGCTGCCAACTCCCTTGTTCCAGTCCATCACGATGTAATCCTGCACCTCGACGTTGGCCGACAGATTGCCGGTCTTGGTCAGCCACGGCGCGTAAGCCTGATCAAGATCAAGCGCGAGCATGAAGTCCACCGTGTCGGTGTACTTCACTCCGGTTGGGTCGTTGAGCGCGCGGAAGTCGAAGAAGCCCTGATGGTTCGCGTAGACGAATTCGCCGCGGCCCACAAACGGAAAGTATTCCGCCAGGCTCGCCGGCATTGGCAGCGGCTCGTCAGCCGTGAAGCCAATGAAGCTTGCCGGCAGATACTTGAAACGGAACTGGTTGGTGTATTGCTGCCAAAAAATATTGGGGTAAAGGTTCCAAGTATTGAAATAGAAGGCCGTCATTTCGGTATTGCCAAGCAGGGTATGGAAACGAATGCCCTCTTCCCAATTGGCAACCGTCGCCGCCGGTATTTTCCACTGACCAATATCGACCGCCGAACCGTTGCCGACCCCTCCAAACTTGACGGTCTTATCGGGTGACATTGGACACACTCTTTGCAGCCCCGCCGGAATCGGGTTGCCCGGCTGCGCAGCGGAACCCAAGTTGCTACAATAGAAGAACTCATTGTCGATTGGAGCGCCAAGCAAACCACCCATTCCAGGTTCCGGAAAGCCGCTCTTTCTGAACGCAGGAGGTGCGGTCGCAGTGCGGCCCGGATAGAAGCGCGACGGATAATGCGCATCGAAACGAGCGCTCGGACCGTGCATCGCGGCTGGGAAGCCCTGATTGACGCTGCCTGACACGCCCATTTGGTTGAAATAGCGGCCGTCCGCATAATCCCACGACCATTGTGGCTGGTAGCGTGGGATAATGATGCCTTCGAGGAAATTCGAGGTGAATGGTCCGAACTCGGGCAGGTTCAGGATCGGGTGGATCATCCATTGCGGCACCCGCGACTGCTCGAGATTGGCGAAGCCGAAGGCCCAGGTCGTATCCTGCGGATTGACCACGTCGCCAACGCGAAAGGCGATAGACTGGCCCCACACCACGATCTGATTGCCGATGTAGGTGTTGAGCGGACCCCATTTGTTCTCCCACCAGGCGTCACGCACGGTGTACTGGTTGTAGAAGTCGTTCATGAAGTGGCCCAAGCTGGCCGCGTTGCCGCCCGTGTAATTCTTGTTGTTGGCGGAGTTGAACGCATACGGCGGCTCGTACACGAACCATTCACGCATAAAGAACGTATTGGCGTCGTTGAGCCGGTAATTTTCGTCGACCTGCAGCCAAGTCCGCGAAGTCGCCAAGTTGTTGCGGCTAGTGGTGAAGTCGCGCAAATTTGACGGATTCTGCCACATGCCGAAGGTCTGGCTCAGGAATCCCGAAACGTGCAATCCGCTAAGCCACCCTTGCTCCGCAGTGGCTTGCGGCATCACGTTTGGTGCCGCATTAGTAACTGAGAGGGTATTGGCGGGTAATGAAGATGCGCCTCCCGCCAGTGCTGAACCACCGCCGATCGTCATCGTTAACAGTGCGGCGGTGGCAATGACCGCAGACCATCTCGCAGACTGACCGAGCACATAAGATACGCAGACTCTGATCCCCATACACTCCTCCCATTTGAGCTGAAAACTTGCCAACGTCCCCGGTTGGCACTAATTCACGGCTCTCTGCCTGGTCCCCTCAGGCGGGAACGGGCGAGGTGCGGTTCACAACTTACTGCTATCTACTGATGCTACTGGACTGCCGGACTAACTAACGGTCCTGGTACTAAAGTCCGATATTACCTCCTTGTGCGCAGGAATTTGCTGACTGTTTCATATACGATCACTCGACCTGACCGCAATAGGTACATTGATCATTCCTGACACGCACGTGGCAGGGTTCCTTGCCCCGCTTCCGCTGGCACTCGCCCACGATGAGGCGCTGGCCAGTCATCGCGCGATTCAGCCAATCCCAGCCGCGTTAGCGGAGTGAACAACCTCAGGATTCCTCACTCGCCGGGTTCGTCACGATGGACGGCGGCTTTGCGCAGCTCCCCCGAGACAAGCACAAATTCCCCAGCGCCTCCCGAACGTCGCCTCGCCCCCCGCTACGAGGCGGCTGCCTTGAGCTCTCGTTCACGAATCATCCCCTTGCCGCCGAAGATGAACTTCGGACGCGCCCACGACACATAGCACGGCAGGATGATGACGCCCGCGATCATGTTGGTTGCCATCAGGAAGATCAGCAGCGTCGCCATCTCGGTATGGAACAACAGGGGCGAAAAACACCACGGCAGGATGCCGCCGATCATGACCAGGAACGTGTTGAACACCGCGACACCGGTCGTGCTGAGGGCCAGCGGAATGGCGTCATCCACCGCCATCCCGTTCATTACCTCATCGCGAATACGCGAGACGGTGTAAATGCCGTAATCGACACCCAATCCAATACCGAGCGATATGACCGGGATCGTATCGATGGTTAGCCCGATCCCGCGAAAATTCATATAGATAAAGGCTCCGAAGTTCGCCAGCACGCACGAGAACAGGAACATGAAGGCGGCGACGAACGAGCGGAACGACACCAGGCAAAAGAACCACACCACCACCAGCACGAAGGTGATATTCAGGAAGTCAAGTTCGTAGAGCACGTCATTTGCGGCCAGGTAGAGTCCCGCCAGGCCGGCCAGGTAATGCACCTGCACCTTGTTGAGCGTCGGGTCGGGTATTACCCGATCAGCGACGAACGTTTTGATTTCCTCACGTACTTGATTGAGGGTGTCGTAGGTATGGTCTCGCAGCAGTATCCGCACGCAGGTGTCATTGTTGGAACGGTTGGAGATGAATCGTTCCAGCTCGCCGGGCGCGGAACCGTTCAGATAGAGAAACCACAGGTTACCCGACATCTCCAGCGAAGAGGGATCGCTCAAATATTTCGGATAGCCGTAATGGAACATCTGGTTGAACGGCTCGGAAACACTCGAGGAAAAGGACACCACCTCCTCGACCTTAGGGTCTTTCAGCATATAGTCGCGGAAGTCGTTGACCATCCGCAGCACACCCGAACCCAACACCGATTGCTGGTCGGGATATGATGGCGTAGTCAAAATGACCCAGCCCTCTTCCAATGGGAATTTCTTGCCAATCGCCGCGGCGGCCTTGTTGACCGTGGAATCTGAGTGATAAAGCGGCGTCCCTGCGGTTGAAAAGCCAATTTTGCAATCCAAGCCGGAAACGACACCGTAAATCAAAAAGGCGGCCGACCCCCATAGCAGCACCTTACGTAAGGTGCCCGGACGCGTCGGCACGCGTATGAACCAACGCAGCCCCTCCATAATCTTGGTCATCGTTGAGCTCTGCGCCGCCTTGGCCGCGCGCGCCGCCCGCTTGTGCTTCAACTCCGGCGTGGGCAGGTAGCTCATCATGATGGGCTGGAAAATGAAGACCATCGTCAGCGAGCCAGCCAGCCATACGGTACCAGCCAGCGCGATATGCTGGAGCACCGGGATACCGCCGAAGGAGATAAAGATGATGCCGCTGATATCGGCCATGATCGAGAGGAAGCCTGGCGGCAGCATCACGTCGGTGGTATGGGCGCAGGCGGCGTATTTGTCGCCGTTGAATCGCTCCAGCTCATCATGCAGCCGGCCCTGCCACTGAATACCGTGGCTCATATCTCGAGCGGTTAATATGAACGGTATGACCAGCATCACGGGGTCGAAGTCGTAACCCATGATACCGACGAACCCCAAGCCCCAAAGCGCTGAAAACGCACCGGTGACGATTGGCGCCCACCATCGGCTGCGCTGACCGCCGGTCGCCCACAGGATAAAGATCATGATGGCGATGGCGCCGAAAAACAGACCGAGCAGCACTGGTTCGTAAAAGTAGCCGTAGCCGCGCACGATCGGCTCGCCCCAGACATAAATGCCGTCGTTGGGGCCCTGGTACTTCTTTACAATGTCCTGGATATCGTAAAATAAGGTCTTGTAATTCAGGCCGCGGGCGTTAAACGCCGCCGTGACCATCGCGCTCTTGCCGTCGGAACTGACGTACGGCCGCGACACCACCGGATTGGACAGAATATGGTGCTTGAGTGCGGTGATACCCGCCTGATTGGCCGGCACCTTCGGAAACATGAATGGTTTGATTGTCAGTGAGCCGGGAGAGGCTTCCGCGTAACTGACGCGGTACGAGGCGATTGACAGAACCTCGTTGTGATCGACGCCGGGCAACTTGTTGACGTCGTTCTGAATGCCCTGGATTTTGTGCAGCGTGGTTTCGTTGTAGATGTCGCCGTGGCGCACCTGGATCATTACGGCGAGCACCTGGGCGCCGCCATATTTCTGCCATTTCCGATAGAGCTCCACGTTGGGGTGGCTCTTCGGAAAAAAGTCGTCGAAATTGGTCTGAATCGTGACGCGTGTGCAGTAGTAGGCCGCAACCGCCGTGACCGCGAGCAAAATGATGCCAATAATGGCGCGAAAGCGGAGGACGAACTCACCGACCCGCAGATCTGTCTTTACTGAACTACTTGCCATTGCTCTCCCGCATTCTGCGTCCGCAGGATCGTACCGTTCAAGCCGACCGCAAACCCTTCATTGCCGGCAAACGCCACATCGGTAATATCGTTGAATGTGGTGCGCTTAAGTGCCTGCCACTGGCCGGCGCCGCTCCGGTCGAACATATTGCCGCCGTTGCCGGCCACCCAGAGCTTTTTGTTGGCGGCGTCCCGGGCGATCACGTAGCTGGCCACCTGATCGGGCAACTGCGCCTTCTGCCAGGTTTTGCCTCCATCGGAAGTCGTCAACATGGTGCCCGACAAGCCTGCCACCAGACCGTGCTGAGGGTCGCTGAAGTCCACCGCAAACCATGGTCCGATGGTGTAATCACCGGTATTGCCGCCGGAGCGCACGGTCCAGGTCTGCCCGCCGTCACTGGTGCCGAGCACGGTCGCGAACTCCCCGACTATCCAGCCGTCGTTCTTATCGCTGAAAGTGACATCGAAGAAACTTACGTTCTTGGGCGGCTTGATTTTCTGCCAGCTCTGGCCGCCGTTGGTAGTTCTTACAATAGCGCCGTCCGCGCCCACGGCAAATGCGTTTTGCGCATCGGCCACATAGAGTTTGAAAAGGTTGTCGTGGATGCCCGACTTCTGCACCTGCCAGCTTTTGCCCCCGTCATCGCTGCGCAAAATCAGCCCCGTCTCTCCGCAAATCCAGCCGACCTTGCCGTCAGGCGTGAAGCGGATCGAATAGAGGTCGCGGTCCTGGAACAACTCGCCTCCCGCGCGTTCGCGAATCGTATGCTGTTGCCAGGTTTTGCCGTGATCGTTGGAGGTCAGATACAGCGCCTTGGAACCGACCACATAGATGGTACCGTCGGGTCGAATCGCGACGCTAAACAGGCTGAGCCAGCGTGGCGCACTGGTTCGGACCGGCCCCATGAACATGCCGTTGTGGGGTTCGATCGCGCCGCGCGCGGTGATCGCGCCGGCCGCTATCATCAAAAGACAGGCGCCCGCCAGCGCCCAGAATTTAACTCTTGTCCGCTGCATAAGCTTCAAGCTCAAACTCACCTCACCGTCTGAATCGAGCCGTTCGGGGCAAGACGCCTGGTCTCCGCCCGCCGCGCCTTATTTCACAAATCAGCCGCTCTCGCGGGGTTCGCGCATTATGAATTAAGCCGGCCGCAAATGTCCATACGGTCGTGCTTATGCCGGCCAGCCCCCGCGGATACCGTAACGCAGCCACTAGCCAGCCCTGCCAGCGCGGCTTGAAGATTTACTTCGGAAGCGCCACCTCCTGGATATGGTAGGACAACCCCCCCGGCCCACTTTCGCTATGCCCCCAAAATCTATTCTATTCAAGGCCATAAATACCCGCTTCGGCCACAGGCCGAAGTTCTGCAAGGGCTTACAACATGCCCGGCGCGGCTGTCAAGTAAATCCGGGATGGTCGTGTGAATGCAAAAGAGCGATATGGGGCAAGGGTTTCGTGCGCGTGCGGCGGTGCCGTTCCAGGCCCGCCCAGGCGCGGCGTGGAAGGCCATGCCATCCGCGCTCCGGACTCGCCTCATGCTCCTTTTGCCATCGCGCGCCAACCGCAGTAGAGATTGGGCATAAGCCGCCATTCCATTCCGAGGGAGTATGCCCATGGCCAAGAACATTACCGTCTGCCTGACCTTTGACTTCGACGCCATCTCGGTTTGGGTGGGCACTTTTCACGCGAAATCGCCCAGCGCCATTTCACGCGGGGAATTCGGCAATGTCGCCGCGCAACGTCTTCTGACGATGCTGCGCGAATGGGATATCAAGGCCACCTGGTTCATCCCCGGTCATACCGCCGACGCTTATCCCGACACCGTGACCAAGATCGCTGAGAGCCACGAGATCGGCCACCACGGTTATTTCCATGAACGTCCCAAGAGCGCGGAGGACGAGGCGCATGATTTCGACCGCGCCACCGAAACGCTCAAACGCGTGACTGGGCAGACTCCGGTTGGCTACCGCTCGCCAGCCGCCGGCCTGATGAACACCACGCTCGAAATTCTGCTCGCGCGCGGTTTTCTTTATGACAGCAGCATGATGGGCAATGATTTCTCGCCCTACTATTGCCGCGTGGGAGATCAGGCCCCGCACGACGGACCATTCGTCTTCGGCAAGGAAACCGCGCTGGTCGAACTACCGTTCACCTGGGGACTCGACGATTTTCCGATTTTCGAACACGTATGGAGCCGCAACGGCGTCAACCAGGGCCTCGCGTCACCCTCACATGTGTACGAAATCTGGCAAGGCGATTTTGACTATTTGTACGATCGGCTCGGTGAGGGCGCCTATATCCTGACGATGCATCCGCAGGCGATCGGCCGCGGCCATCGCCTATTGATGATCGAGCGGCTGGTCAAGCATATCCGCGAGCGTGACGGCGTCACCTTCAAGACGATGCGCGAGCTGGCGCTGGAGTTCAAACAGGCGCGGCCGCCGCGCAATTGATGGGGTACGCCGCCGGCGCGAGGCGGCGGAACTTCCTACCAATAGCCAGGTGCGCGCCGCGCCAGACCGTCGAAACGATCAGCAGGCGCTCGCGCCATTGGTTTATCGGGTCCGACGCTTCCAGCAGCGATTGCGGTGCGATCGCGCGCGGCCACTGCAACGTGCCGAACAGGATGTAATCCGGATACAACGGTTCTTCCCCGCCCAAATAGGGGTGTGACCGCAGCGTCTGTCTGACCGGCTCGAGCGCGCGGCGCAAGGCGGTGAGATTCTGTTCGTAGTTGGCGCAAAAGTCTTCAATCGTCAGCTTAAACCGTGCTTCACGGCTTTGGCGAAAATACTCACGGTCGGCATCCGCCAGATGGTCAAGCACGTCGCGCATGACCAGCGGCGCGATCAGTGCATTGACGACCGTATCGACCCACGAGTTCATAAAGCGCGCCGGCGCCGGTCCGGTCGCGCCAAACAGCGACCGCCGTTCCGGATAGGCTTCCAGATAGCGAGCGATATCCCACGAATCGGCCACCGCGCGCTCACCGTCAACGATGACCGGCACGCGCTCGGAGTTGACGAACGCAATTGCCGCTTTGTCGGTGAAATGCCACGGAATGGTTTCCACCTCGAGACCCTTGTGCGCCAATGCCATTTTGGTGCGCCAGCAGTAAGGACTGAAGCGGCGCCGCTCATCGGCGGCGGCCAAATCATAGAGTTTGATCATAATTTATACTCGCACCAGCCGGCGGCGGGACTTGTTTCATCGCTTACTCCGTGGGCCGGAACTTGGGTAACGTCACTTCCGCCGTCACGTCGTCGAACATCACCTCGACGGGCATCCCCAGCCGCAGTTGATCAGGCTTGATGCCGGTCACCCACGACACCATCCTGACGCCCTCTTCGAGCTCGACGATCACCGGCGCATACGGCACCAGGTCGGCGAACTGCCGCATCATCGGCTGCATCGCGATGGTCCAGGAAAAGACTTTGCCTTTTCCGGACGAGCGCGCCCATGTCCATTCGAATGACCCGCAATGCGCGCACATGTCGCGTGGAATATGGCGCCACGTACCGCATCCGGTGCAGCGCTGGAAACGCAATTCATGGTCGCGGCAGAAGCGGTAGAACTCGGCCGCTTTGCCGCTCGCGCGAGGCAGCGGCAGTTTGTAAGTTTTGTCAGCCATCTTCGCTTATCTCCGCAAAATCGCCAGACCACCGTCGCCGAAATCGCCCCATCCCGTTACCAGTCCGATTTCAGCCTCCTTGACCTGCCGCGCGCCGCATTCGTGGCGCAATTGACGCGCCGCCTCGACGATATGGTTAATGCCCCAAGCGTGCGCTTCGGACAACAATCCGCCATGCGTATTGAGCGGCAGCTCACCATCCAGTTCAATCCGCCCGCCGGTGACAAAATCCTTAACTTCGCCGCGTTTACAAAAACCCATCGCTTCAATCTGCAGCATCACGACGTAAGTGAAGCAGTCGTAGACTTCGAGAAAGTCGATATCCTTATGAGTCACGCCCGCCATCTGAAACGCTTTGGGCGCCGCGAACGTCAACCCGATAACGAAAGGGTCCGGACGTGCCGGGATATCGTCGGCCGGATAGGGATGGCCTTCGGCGACTCCGGAAATATAAACCGGATGATGACGCAAATCCTTGGCGCGCTCCGCCGAGGTTACAATTAACGCGCATGCCGCGTCCGTTTCGAGACAGCAGTCATACAGGCGGAACGGATACGAAATCCAGCGCGCATTCAGGTATTCGTCCATGGTCAGCGGCCGCCCATGCATCAGCGCCTTGTCGTTGAGTTGGGCATGTTTGCGTTCGGTCACGGCAATCGTGCCCATCGCCTCGAAGGGCGTGCCGTACATTTGTTGATGGCGCGTCGCCAGCCATGCGTACCATTGCGCCGGCACAGTCGCACCGTAAGGCAGATAAAACGCCCCGATCGTATTGGCGAGCGGATTGGGCGGCGGAATGGATTTTTCAAGATTCTCGGCGCGCGCGCCGC
>JBOHWL010000224.1:0-2011 GCA_050736615.1 Binataceae bacterium (SeqCode)
GAGATCATCGGCGTCGGCGTCGCCACCGAGCCCGGGGTGGACCGCGCGACGGGCGAAGTAGGTGAGGTACCTTCGGGACGGCGCACCGGCAGCCGTATAGATCCGCTCGGCATCCGCAGCGGTATCAAAGTCTACAAAACGCCTGACGGTGATTGGTCACTGGAACCGCCTAAGCAAAAGGGCAAAGACGCGCCCAAGGAAGTCAGGCCGTCGGAGATCAACCACTCCAACATCGCGCCGAGTATCGATTTGCTGGGGGTCAGCGTCGATTACGCGCTGCATACCTTCGTGCTGTCGTTTGCGGCGTTGCGGCGTTTGCACTTCGCCGACGGTTCTTCATCTGATCTTGCGGCGCAAGCGGCGCTCGCCGCGCTCGGCCTAGCCGCGGTTACCGCGCAGGACCGCAACGGCTATTTTCTGCGTTCACGTTGCGACCTGGTCCCGGAGGGAAATTGTTGCTTTCAGCTCGTCGCGGCAAACGGCGACAGTGAGGAGCTCGAGCTCGATTTCGCGCGGGCCGCCAGATTGTTCGAGGAGGCGGTCAAAACAGCCCGGAGCGCGGGAGTGGGATGGGATCGGGACGATATCGTTCTCAAGCCGCAAAACAAGCTAGTCCAACTGGTAGTCGAAAGCCGAAAGCTGGCTCTGCGCGGCGAGGCCGAGCCGGGAACCGAAGATAACGGTAACGGCGCAAAAGGTTGATTCGATGTTCGCGCTTGAAATCGAGTTGCTCACCGGCGTCTATCGGGCGGCGTTGCCGGACAATTCCGCTTCGGAATGGCCGCCGCATCCGGAGCGCGTTTTCTCCGCCCTGGTGCAGGCGTGGGGTGATGGTGGCTGCGACGCTCGAGAACGTGTCGCACTCGAATGGCTCGAAAGCCTCCCGGCGCCCTTGATTGAAGCCGATCGGCTTGAACTATGCGGACGGCGCGCGACGCCAACCGTATATGTCCCTCCCAACGATTTGCGGGGAGATCAAGTCGCCGTGCTGCCCGAGCGTAGGCTGCGGCAGGCGCGAGATTTTCATGCGATCGTTCCAGCGAGTCCCACGGTCAAGATCATCTGGCAGGCTTCTCCGAGTCATGATGACCTGCCCGCCTTAGGCGCTCTCGCGCATCGTGTGGCCAGCCTCGGTCATTCGGCCTCACTGGTGCGATTCGCATTCACTGACGCGGCGGGTGCGGAAATGTCATTATGGGCACCCAACGACGGCGGCGATGCCGCACTGCGCGTGGCGCATCGCGGCCGCCTGCGCAAGCTCGAAAATTGGTGGTCTAAAAGCGAACGGCCGCAGCCGGAAAATTGGTCACGCTATAGCGCTCCGCAACCCCGCGCACAGGAAACGGCGCCGCATAGTATTTTCGGCCAAGGCGACGATTGGTTCGTGTTCGAAGACGGGGGTGGCATGCGTCCCGACCTGCTGGCTTTCGCCCACGTGGCCAAATGCGTGCGCGATAAGTTGATGTCGCACGCTTCGCAACCCCTGCCCGAGATTATCTCCGGACATGCGGCCGATGGCTCGCCCAGCGTCAAGCCGCACATCGCGATCGTGCCGCTGGCGAATGTGGGATGGACGCATTCCACCGGCGACTTGCTCGGCTTCGCCGTGGTGCTGCCACGCGGATTGACCGGCGAGGAGCGCACGGCGGTGATTCGCGCGCTGGCCAGTTTCGCTCAGGCCGACGAAGATGACGGTCACTCGGATTTGCCTCTTTCGGACGCCGTTTGCTGGCGTGTTGAACGCGCCGCGACGCCCTCCCGCAGTTCGCTCAAACCGGCGCGATGGTGCGGTAGTTCGCGCTCATGGGCCAGCTTCACGCCGGTATTGTTGGATCGCTTCCCTGACCGGAGGGATCCGGCCGGGCAGGCGCGCCTGATCGCGGCATCTTGCACGAACATTCAGCTTCCGGAACCGCACGAAATCGAAATCCACAAGCATTCGGCTGTATACGCCGCTCCTTCGGCCTATGCCGCCAGAGGCGATGAGACGCGCCCGGACTGGAGCTTTCCC
>JBOHWL010000225.1:0-9607 GCA_050736615.1 Binataceae bacterium (SeqCode)
GCGCAAGACCAAGCACCGCGGCATGGCCCGCGTCGCCGGCGATTTCCTGCTCAACCTGATCGCCTACAACCTGGTCCGCTTGCCGAAGTTGATCGCCACATAGGAGCAGTCTGTCCAAAGTGGCAAAAATTTCCGGTTTGACGCCGCTTCAGGCGGCAACCAGCCGCGAATCCGGCGCGAACGCCCCGCAAAACCAAGGGATGGCGGCTGAATTGGCGAGTTTTTCAGCAAACTGCTAAGCGAAGGCCAAATGAGCGACCACAAGGGCACCCGCCTCATTCTTCCCCTCCCGCCGCCCGCGGTGGGCAACGCCGCTCTTACACCACGCCAAAGGACACGATCTGACACCCCCCAACCGAAGCCACTTCAGGGTGCGCCGTGTGCCACCGACAATGCCATCGACTCGCTCCACGCCATCACGAGCCGGTAAGAAGCGGTGGAACCGAGTGGCTCACGAAACAAGGGGGCGCTAATGATCGGTTTGTGGTACCCTATCGTACGTATGATCAGCTGATGCCCGCTAAGAATTCACGCAAGTGTCTGAACGAACCATCATGGACTTAATCGAAAAGCGATTCTCATCGCTCAGCCCACGTTTGCGTGCGGCAGCACGGTTCGTGCTTGATAACCCGCACGCGATTGCTTTCCATTCAATGCGCTCGGCGGCCGCAACGGCGCAGATTCACCCGAGTTCAATGCAGCGTCTGGCCCGCGCGCTTGGCTTCGAGAACTATGAATCCTTTCGAGATCAGTTCCGCGAATATGTCACGGAGGGGGGTGGTGAACCCTGGACGGTACGTGCGCGCTCACTGAGGAAACGTCTCTCTGCTCCAAACGGTATCGCGCTTGTTAACGAGATCGTCGCCCATGAGCAGCACGATATCAAACGGACTTTTGGCGCTAGTATCCATGATGACCTTATCGGAGCGTCCCGCCTGATCGCCAAGGCGCGAACAGCTTATGTTCTCGGACTGAGGAGTCTCTTTCCCATTGCCTTCTACATGCATTATGTCTGCCGGCTGTTCACTACCAAGACCGTCTTGCTGACCGGGTTAGGTGGAACCTTTGCCGATGATCTGCGCGAGTCCACCGCCGAGGACGTGCTTATCGCCTTCAGCTATCAGCCCTATGCGAGACAGGCCGTAACAGCGGTAAATTTTGTACGGGCGAGAGGCGTCCCTGTGATAGCGGTCACTGATTCGCGCGTCTCGCCGATCGTGGGCAAGCCCGGGGTATCACTCATCGTCTCGACGACGTCGCCATCGCTATTTCCAACCATTCTACCTGGATTAGCAGTTGCACAAGCCCTTGTGACCCTGCTGGTAACCGGGGGTGGTGAGGAGGCAATGACAAAGATAGCCCGCAGCGAGGAGCAACTCGGCAATTTTGGCGTCTATCAACGCTGAGTGTCATGCCGCGTCGATTTCGTGCAGCACCGAGCCTATTGTCGCATCAAGCTTGTCGACCATCTCGCCAATGTGGTGCCGTTCAACGATATAGGGTGGCGCGAGCATGACGTGATCTCCGCGTCTGCCATCGATGACACCACCCATAGGATAACAGACGAGGCCGTTCTCAAGAGCGCGATATTTGATCCGCGAGGCAAGGTTCAATGCAGGATCGAACGGCTCCTTGGTGGCACGGTCGCGCACAAGTTCGATCGCCATGAACAGGCCGCGTCCGCGGATGTCGCCAACGTGCTCATCGTTACCGAAGCGCCCGCCGAGTGCGCTCGCAAGATCGGCACCGCGGCACCGCACATTGGCCAGGAGGTCTTCGTCACGGATTGCCTTCTGAACGGCGACGGCCGCCGCGCAGGCCACTGTATGGCCCATATAGGTATGGCCGTGCTGAAAGTACCCTGATCCGGCGACAATTGTCTCGAAAATGCGATCCGAGACGAGCGCTGCGCCGATCGGCTGGTAGCCGGCGCCCAGCCCCTTCGCGACAACGAGGATGTCCGGAGCGATACTCTCCTGCTCGCAGGCAAAAAGTGTACCGGTGCGGCCCATGCCGCACATGACCTCGTCCAGGATCAGCAGCACACCACGCTGATCGCAGATCTCGCGGATACGGGCGAAATAGCCCGGCACCGGCGGCACGCACCCGAGTGTAGCCCCCGAGACTGTCTCCGCAATAAAACATAGCACCGTTTCCGGGCCACTCTCCTCAATGGCAGATTCAAGCTCATCCGCAACGCGCATCCCGTACTCATGCTCCGTCTCGCCGTTGCGGCGGTCACGATAGGCGTAGCATGGCGCAATGTGTCGCACCGGCATGAGAAGCGGCTCGAACGGCGCGCGCCGCGACATGTTGCCACCCGCCGAAAGGGCCCCGAGTGTGTTGCCGTGGTAGCTCTGCCGGCGTGACACGATCCGGGTGCGCTGCGGCTCACCTTTTTCGATTGCGTACTGACGAGCAAGCTTGAGCGCGGCCTCGACACCTTCTGATCCTCCAGAGACGAAATAGGCTTTCCGGAGGTCGCCAGGCGCCGCATCGGTAAGAATTGCCGCAAGTTCTTCCATTGGTTCATTTGTGAAAAAGCCGGTGTGCGCGAACGGCAACGACGTGATCTGTGTCTGGATGGCACGCACCGTCGCCTGATGGCTATGGCCGAGGCAGCTAACGGCTGCGCCGCCCGAGGCGTCGAGATATCGTTTGCCTTCGGCATCTAGGATGTAAACACCTTCGCCTGCGACAGCTCGCGGCAGTTCCATTCGAGGGGCACGGTGGAATACTTTTGTGGCCCGGCCTGAAATCCGGCGGTCACCTGGCGGTTTCGTCGCTGGAGCCGAATCACCCATGATAATTGACTCCCGAAATGGTGGGCACCCGGGCCGGGAGACGGCCGGATGCATCATATGATTTAGCTATTGACATTTCAAGTCAAGTGATGCAGCGTCCCGGCCCGTGGCCCAGAGGTAGGGATGACGAAGGAGTTCGCCGGCCAGGTCGCCGTTGTCACCGGTGCCGGCAGAGGCCTTGGCAAAGCGGTTGCGCGGCTGCTGCACGCGAGAGGCGGCCATGTCATCATCGTTGACCTCGATAAGGAGGCAGCCGAAGCCGCCTCCGTAGACATCTCCGGGAAAGGACATGGGGTCTCGGTTGCTTGTCTGGATGCCGGCAACGAGGAGGAGCTCGTCGCGTTACGCGAGAGGATCGGTGCCGAACATGGCCACCTCGACATCCTCATCAATAATGCCGGCGGCTGGCGCTACGGGCGCGCCCACGAAATCTCGTTGTCGGACTGGGATTGGACCTTCCGTACCAATGTGACCGTACCGTTCCTCACCACGCGCGTGCTCATGGAGCTGATGACCGCCCGCCGCTACGGGCGCGTGGTCAACGTAGCCTCAACGGATGCGTACCGTGCCAAGCCAACGCTGCCGCATTATGCCGCAGCGAAGGCGGCTGTCGTAAGCCTTACCAAATCGTTCGGCGAAGAGCTCGCACGACACCAGGTGCTCGTTAACGCTGTCAGCCCCGGCCCGATCGCGACCGAGACCGCCAGGGAGCAAGGTTGGCTCGAGGAACGTGCCAAGCTCGTCCCCCTCGGCCGCGTCGCGGAGCCCGAAGACATCGCCGAGGTGATCCTGTTCCTTGCCTCGCCCCGCAACCGCTTCATTGTGGGCGAGACAATCATTGCTAACGGTGGCATTCTCATGGCTTAGGCAATTCGTGCGAGCTTCCTCGGGAGCCCGCGCGAGAAAGCCCTGAAACAACAGAGGGAGGTAACAATGACCCACAAGACAGGCATGAGTTCGGGCTGGTCTCGACGAGCGACGCTGAAGCTCGGCGGAACGGCTGCGCTGCTGCCCCTGTTAAGTCAGCCGGCGCTGGCAAAGCCCTCGCGGCTCGTCTTCGCCTCGGGTGGGGGCAAGTTGGAGCAAGCCTATCGCCACTCGATCTTCGCAGATTGGCAAAAAAAGACCGGCATCGACATCATCACTACCGACAATCCCGCCGCCAAGCTCAAGGCCATGGTTGAGCAAAATCAGGTTGAGTGGGACGTGTTCCAGGGCGCGGCGGAACTCGCGATTGTACTCGGCCGACAAGGATTGCTCGAACCCATCGACTATTCGGTCGTCAAGAATGAGGATCTTCTGCCTGGTTCGGCGCGAAAGTTCTTCGTGTTTACCGATGTTGCCGCTTACTGCGTCGCCTGGAACACCAAGAGCGTTACCTCTGATCCACCGCATAGCTGGAAAGACGTTTGGGCCCATAAGGGCCGGATCGGTCTCTGGAAGCAACCCTATCAGACGTTCGAGGTCGCTCTCCTCGCGGACGGCGTCGACAAGGGAAAGCTTTATCCCCTTGATGTCGAGCGAGCGTTGAAAAGTCTCTCCAGGATTCGCAATAAGATCGTGTGGTGGAGCAGCGGCGCGCAAGGTGCGCAGCTTATTTTGGACGGTGAGGTCGATGTCTGCGCGATCTGGAATGGCCGCATCTACGATCCGATCACGGCCGGCGCTCCTGTGAATTACGACTTCAATCAAGCTGTATTCGTAAGTGACGCCTGGGCCATTCCCAAAGGGGCCCGACACAGCAAAGAAAGCATGGAACTCATCGCGCTCGAGATGACCCCAAGTCCGCAGGCCGCCTTCGCCAACCTGATCCCCTACGGCCCCACCAACAAGGCCGCCTTGAAGTTGATCGATGACAAGCGCAAGGCCGTTCTCCCCTCCTCGGAAGCCAATTTCCCAAAAGGCGTGATGCTGGACGTGGATTATTGGGCGGACAACGGCAGCAAGAATATCGAGCGCTTCAACCAGTGGTTGCTCGGTTGACATGGATCAACAGCCGCCGGGCAAGAACCGGCCATGAGCCTGTCGGCGGCGCGCAATGGACCGGCGGGGCGTGCCCAACCAGTCATTCCCGCGTGGCAGCCCGGGCGGGGTCATGTCTTGCTGCTCGTGCCGCCGCTGCTGTTTCTGGCCATATTCTTCATGTGGCCGCTAGTACGCGTCGTACTAAGGAGTTTCATGGTCCCGACGCCTGGAGTGCAGAATTATACACCGCTTCTCTCCCACTCTCTGTACGCGCACGTTCTGCTGAACACAGTGGAGGCCGCCGCGATCGTGACGGTGCTCTGCCTCCTTCTCGCCTACCCCATTGCGTACGCCATAGTCTGCACTCGCGGCGTAACGCCGAAATTGATTGCGGCCGTAGTGATCGTCTCGCTGTGGACGAGCGCTGTCATTCGATCATATGCCTGGATGATCCTTTTTCAGCGCCGCGGTGTCATCAATGACCTGCTGTTGGCAAGCGGGGTAATCTCCAAGCGAATCGACTTTCTTCCCGGTACCTTTGCCGTCAGCGTGGGCATGGTGCACATCATGCTGCCTTTCATGATCTTACCGCTGGCAGCCAATATGCAAACGATCGACCGGTCGTTACTCCGGGCCGCAGCCGTACTTGGGGCGAACGAGGCCGCCGCATTCCGGAAAGTTTTTTTTCCGCTCTCATTACCAGGCATCTATGCCGGCACGACGCTCGTCTTCATGATCTCACTTGGTTTTTTCATCACGCCAGCCTTGCTCGGCGGTCCAAACGATATGATGGCCGCAGTGCTGATCGAGCAGCAAGCGAACGAGCTCTTGAACTGGGGTCTTGCTTCAGCACTTGCGACTGCATTCCTTGTCGTCGTTGCCATTGTTTATATTATCTATCTCATGGTGACGCGACAAACCGGGCGCCCGCTGGAAGCGTGAAATGAGAGGCACGCCCACGTGGCTCACTCGTATCGGCGGCCGGATCCTGGTGACAGTGATCTTGCTTTATCTTGCGCTGCCGACACTGATCATCGTGCCCATGTCGTTCAGTGGCGAAACCTATCTGGCCTTTCCGCCAAAAAGTTGGTCGCTTGGCTGGTACCGCCAAGTTCTATCGGATCGCTCCTGGCTCGACGCGGCCGGCAACAGCTTTCTGATCGGCGCCAGCGCAGCACTGGTCGCAACGGTGCTCGGGACCGTGGCTGCGCTAGGGCTGGCGCGGGGACGGCTCGCCAGTATCGGGCTTGTGTCCACGATCCTCGTCGCACCCATGATGTTGCCACACATCATCCTGGCGATCGGACTTTATCCTGTGATGCTCGACATCGGTGTGCTGCGCAGCTATGCGGGTGTCATTCTGGGGCACGCGGTAATTGGGCTACCGCTGGTTTTTCTGACCGTTGACGCTGCGCTCAAGGGTCATTCGAGGTCGCTCGAACTTGCTGCCATGACTCTCGGCGCAGGTCCGTGGCAAAGTTTCTGGCGGGTTACCTTGCCGCTGATCAGGCCGGGTATCCTTGTCGGTGCCATCCTGGCCTTTACCGCTTCGTTCGACGAATTGATCCTGGCGCTGTTCCTCACAGGCGCAACCACCCGCACCCTGCCACGCCTCATCTGGGAGCAACTCAACGACTTCCTCACACCGGCGATCGCGGCGGTTGCAACACTCGTCTTCGTCTTCAGCCTGGCGCTGCTCTCGATCGCCGCTCTCATGTGGCGCCGCCCGCGGCGCCAGTTCGGTGGAGCGCATGGTTAGCCGTGGCGTGCGCCTGATGCTTCACGAGCTCGCAAAAAGCTACGGCAATATGGTGGCCCTCGAACCAACCAACCTTGCTATCGAAGCCGGCGAGTTTTTCTCTTTGCTCGGCCCAAGCGGATCGGGCAAATCGACACTCCTTGGCACCATCGCCGGCTTCGTTCCGCCGACCCGGGGACGAATAGAAGTTGATGGTGTGGACATCGTCGGTATTCCACCCTATCGCCGCAACATCGGCATGGTGTTCCAGAATTACGCCTTGTTTCCTCACATGGATGTGTTTGAGAACATCGCATTTCCGCTGCGCCTAAGAAAGCTGAGGATCACCGAGATCCAGACGCGTGTAGCGCGGGCCCTCGCAATGGTGCAGTTGCCGGATTTCGGCAGCCGTTCGGTCGGGCAGCTTTCGGGAGGACAGCAACAGCGCGTCGCGCTGGCGCGCGCTGCCGTCTACGGCCCGAGGGTGCTGCTGATGGACGAGCCATTGGGCGCGCTCGACAAGAATTTGCGTGCAGACATGCAGAGCGAGATCAAGGCGGCTCACCGTGAACTTGGCGCGACTACTGTCTACGTCACCCACGACCAGGACGAGGCAGCAGCCATGTCCGACCGCATTGCGATCATGAATCAAGGTCGGATCGTGCAAGTGGGCACGTCGCGCGACCTCTATGAACATCCACGCAACGCCTTTGTGGCGGGCTTCCTCGGCGATGCCAACCTGTTTGCCATTGCTGACCATGCAGGCGGATCCGGGTGCCCGGCAATCCGTTTGCACAACGGCGCATTGATACATGCTCCGGACGATGACGGAGTCGCCTCCGGCGAGGGTGATAGCGTGGTGTGCGTCAGGCCCGACGCGATCAGGCTCGTGCCCGCGGGGACCCGGGTCGCCGCGGATCTGAACCACCTCTCGGGACACGTCGTCGATACCGTGTTTGCGGCGGGTGTCCAAAGCTTCCGGGTCGAAGTGGGGACCGTCAAACCCCTCCTGGTACGCTCCAAGGCGAATGGCGAGTGGCCCACGGTTACGGCGGGCTCTCCGATCATGGCGGTCTGGCCCAAGAACGCAACGCGCCTCATTCCGAAGGAGTAGGCATGTCAACACTCAGCGGCAAGATTGCTCTCGTGACCGGTTCCGGCGATGGCATGGGTCGGGCCCATGCGATACTGATGGCCGAGCGCGGTGCCGACGTCATCGTCGCGGACATCAATCCCCAAGGGGCCGAGGCAACGGCCGAGAGTGTCCGCAAGCTTGGGCGGCGCGCTCACGTCGCAACCGTCGATATGGGTGACGTTGCGGCGGTGCAGGCAATGGCGGCCGAAGGGGCCGCGACGCTCGGCCCGATCGATATTCTGGTCAACAACGCCGGCTACGGCCAGCGTGCAGAGACGTCCGAAATCAGCCCGGGAGATTTCGACCGCATGCTCGCCGTGCACGTGCGAGGTTCATTCTTCTGCGCCCAGGCGGTAATTCCTGCGATGAAGCAGCGCCGCTACGGCAAGATCATCAACATTTCCTCTATCTGGGGAATGACAGGCGCTCCCGTCGCTCCTCATTATTGCGCTGCCAAGGCGGCGCTGCTCGGCCTGACGAAGGCATGGGCCAAGGAGCTGGCCCCGTGGAACATCCATGTCAACGCCGTAGCGCCCGGTGGGGTGCGCTCCGGTGGTCCGGTCAAGCTGGATGATTCCCCCACTCTCAAGGCCAAGGAGGAGAAAGTGCCTCTCAAGCGTTACTGCCGACCGATCGAAATTTCCTACGCGGTTGCCTATCTCGCGTCGCCTGAAGCCGATTTCGTCACCGGTCAGGTGATAAGTCCGAACGGCGGCGAAACCATAGTTGGCTATTAGGAGCGTGCCATGAGTGACCCAAGGCGGTTGGATGGGAAGATTGCCTGGATTACGGGCTCCGGGCGCGGCATGGGGCGCGCGCACGCGCTTCTGCTAGCAGGCCGCGGCGCCGACATCGTTGTGCATGACGTGCTCGCCCCCGAAGCTAAGGAGACCGCAAACCTCGTCGAGAAGCTGGGGCGGCGCGCCTTTATTTCCAACGCCGATGTGCGGGACCCCGCAGCGGTCCGCGAGCTGGCCGCACGGGCCGCAACGGAGCTCGGTCCGATTGATATTCTTGTCAACAATGCGGGCATTGGTCAGCACGCACCGATAGCGGACATCACCCCCGATGATTTCCAGCGCATGTTCGACATCCACGTGCGCGGCTCCTTCTTCTGCGGCCAGAGCGTTATCCCGGGGATGAAAGAGCGGCGCGCCGGCAAGATCATCAATATCTCATCCATCTGGGGTATGACCGGGGCCGATACCGCATCCCACTACTGCGCTGCCAAAGCCGCCCTGCTCGGTCTGACGAAGGCGTGGGCGAAGGAACTCGCGCCCTGGAATATCCATGTCAACGCCGTCTGTCCTGGCGGCGTCATCACCGACATGCCGATCAAGGTCCAAGGCTGGGATAAGATCCGCGCCAAGGAGAAACGGGTCCCGCTCGGACGTTGGGCAGAACCCGGTGAGATTTCCGCCGCTGTTGCCTATTTCGCCGGCGCCGAATCCGACTTCGTAACCGGCCAGGCGCTTAGCCCGAATGGGGGCGAAACTATCGTTGGCTTCTAGAGCGGGATGGGATTGCTCGCGCTCTCCCACCCCGCTCACTCTATTTGTTTCATCGCGCGAGAGAGACCTGCGGCGATTCCACCTCCGGTCATCGCGCTCCAGCAGACAAGGGGAATCCTATGCACTTCGGCTTATTCTGCCTCAACACGCAGCGCGATCCACATAAGAAGCCGCGTGAGATTTACCGCGAAACGCTTGAACACGTGCGGCTCGCCGAACAGGCGGGGTTCGAGATCGCATGGTTCGCGGAACATCATTTCTCGAATTACTGCTTGTGTCCTTCGCCGCTTACCATGACGACCTATGCGGCCGGGCAGACGACGCGCATCAAGCTCGGACCTGCGGTCATTGTCGTCCCGCTCTATGAGCCGATCCGCATGCTCGAGGACATCGGGGTTGCCGATCAGATGAGCGATGGGCGCCTTGTACTCGGCTTTGGCACCGGATATCAGCA
>JBOHWL010000226.1:0-2613 GCA_050736615.1 Binataceae bacterium (SeqCode)
TGGTCGGGGTGACTGGATTTGAACCAGCGACTCCTGCGTCCCGAACGCAGTGCTCTAGCCAGGCTGAGCTACACCCCGCTCCTTATTAAGACTCCCGTGCCACTGCGGCGGCCACGGCTATCTGAGGATAACACCGTAAACATGGACCGCCGGGAAAACCTATATATCATCGCCGGTGAATGAAGGCGAGATGCCACCATTGAGTTAACTTGCGCCGACTCGAAGATGTTTCACGCAGGCCATAGTTTTTCATTTTGCGATATTCTCGCGCATTCGCGCAATAATTCGCGCGTACTCCTGATGGCCGAAAATGCCCGAGCCGGACACCAGTACGTTGGCACCCGCGGCGGTAACCTCGCGGACCTGACCGACTTTGATGCCGCCGTCCACTTCAACATCAAGCTCAACGCCGCGGCGTTCAAGTTCCTCACGCACGAGGCGAAGTTTCCCAACGCTTTCCGAGATGAACTCCTGGCCTCCAAACCCCGGATGGACACTCATCACCACGATCATGTCCAGGTGTTCGGCCGCCGCCAGCACCCGGTCCGGCGTGGTCTCAGGATTGACCGCGACTGAGGCGCGAACGCCTAGCTCGTGGATTCGTGCCGCCACGCGCGGCAAATCGTCGCATACCTCGGCGTGTACGGAAATCGAGTCGGCGCCAGCTTTGACAAAAGCTTCCAGGTAGCGGTCAGGCTCTTCGATCATCAGATGGACATCGAGCGGGAGTTTGGTGATGGCTCGCACCGATTGGAGTACGGGAATTCCGATGGACAGATTGGGTACGAAATGGCCATCCATGACGTCGAAATGAATCAGGTCCGCACCCGCCGCCTCGACCTCGCGGATCTCCTCACCCAGGCGGGCGAAGTCCGCTGACAGAATCGAAGGCGCGATTTTATAGACGCGTGGCATGAAAAAAGACTAGCGGCTTGTCTCGACTGTCGCAAAGACGGCCGTTTGCGCTTCGAACGCCCGGCAAAAATTTCGAAGTAAAATCACGAAAGGGTTTTTTCCATTCAAAAAAACCATGCTGTGCCGTGTTTTTGGGCGATGGCATCGCGGTTGCACCAGCAGTTTTGTGTCGTGCTTCCGACCGCTTCAGTATCTTGCCCGCTCCGTTCCACCGATCATCTTCCGAATGGGGCGAGCCGGGTGTTGAAGTCGTCTTCCTGAAACGACACGATGCGCTGCCAATTTAGTTGGTCCGCCTTGAAACCGTGGGCGTGGTGCGATTTCACGTCAAGCGCACCAGGCGCGCCGCATAAAAACCGTCACGGCCTCCGCGGTCGGGGCGGGTCCGCATCGAACCATCCCCTGCCAGCGTATCCCTCATCGCGGCGGGAACCGGGGGAGAGTTGTCCAGCTTGAATCCGCGATGACTCGCGAGGAAATCGCGCACCACTTCAGGTCCTTCTTGGGATGCGATGCTGCACACGGAATAAACCACCGCGCCGCCAACACGCATCAGATGCGCCGCATTATCCAACATCGCGCGTTGCAAGCGCGCCATCCGGCTGAAATCAGTGGCAACGAGACGCCAGCGTATTTCCGGATGCTCGCGCATGGTGCCGCTTCCGGTGCAGGGAGCGTCAAGCAATACGTAGTCGAACGAATCCTGGCGCAACGGGATCGCGTCGGCGCAATCGGCACGCGCGAGATAGATATTGCGATGGCCCAGGCGCGCGGCGAGATGGCGGATTTTTCGTATACCAGCGAGATTCAAGTCGCAGGCGATAACCTTACCTGCGGATCCCACTAACTCGGCCAGATGCGTGCTCTTGCCACCTGGTGCGGCCGCACAATCGACTACGGTGGCGCCGCGAGCCGGCGCCAGCATTCGCGCCACCATCTGCGAAGCCTCCGATTGAGGCGTAAACATCCCGTCGCGATACGCACTTGAATCGGCGGGCGGCGCTTCCTTCAGTATCAGCGTCTCCTCGAGCGCGCCGTTCGAAATCTCAAACCCTTCACGCGTCAGGCGTTGCGCGATAACCGTGGCGGGCGCGCGCGCCAGGTTGAGCCGAATGACATTGGAAGCGGCGCTGTTATTGGCGGACAACAGCGCCTCCGCCTCGTGTCCGAACCATTGTACTAACCGTTCGACCAACCATCGCGGATGCGAATAGGTTATGGAGAGGTATTCGAGTTCATCGGCGGCGCGATCCGGCAATGGCATGTGCTGACGCAGGGCGCGCCGGAGCACCGCGTTAACCATGCCGGCCGCCCTAGCCGTCTCGCCGCCGCACTGGCGGGCAAGCCGCACGCCAGTATCGACGACGGCGTGAGGCGGAATACGCGTTAGCGTCCGGATTTGATGCAGGCCCATGCGCAAGATGATTGCGAGTTCAGGCGCGAGATTTTGGAGTGGGTGCGAGCACAGCCGCGCCAGTTCGTAATCAAGACGGCCTTGCCACGTAATGGTGCCGAGCACGAGTTGTGTGATCAGGCGGCGATCGTTGGGTGCGAACGCGCCCAGCCGATGCCCGAGCAGGATATCGGCGAAGGCGCGTTGCTGTTGTACGCGCAGCAGGATCGCCAGCGCGGCTTGCCGCGCGGGCAATCCCGCTGCGCGCGGCGAGGTTCGGGCGGGCGTGCGGGATTGCGCCCCGG
>JBOHWL010000227.1:0-6190 GCA_050736615.1 Binataceae bacterium (SeqCode)
CCGCCCAACGCGCGAATGTCAAAAGCGGCGCAGGCAATCGTCCGGTTCGCCGAAACCGATCGCGTGGCGGTGGAGAAACGTCATTCCGCCGGCCTCGCCACCAAACCCGATGTGCTACTCGCACTTGAGCGCGAGGCTCGCGCCAGTTATGACCTGGAAAATGCGGAATTAGGTATCAGCGACGCGCAGGCTGACCTCGCGCTGGCGCTGGGCATTCGAGTTGACGCCCTGCCGCCCATCGCAAACGCGGGCGGCCAGACGTTACCGGCCACGCTCGGTGGCGTCGTTGATTCACTGATCGATCAAGCGCTCCGCCAGCGGCCGGACATGGCCGCGGCCGTTTCCGCTTTGCGCGCCAGTGATGCTCAGGTGCGGCTGGCGCGCTCGTCGATGTATCCAACCGTCGATCTGTCCGGATATTACGGCAGCCGCGCCTTCAATTATCGGCTGTCGAATCCACCCACGCCGCAATTCACCGCGATGGTGCCGGAGTATGCCGCAACGATCACAGTTAAGTGGGATGCCTTCGCCGGCTTCGAACATGTCAATGCGATCGGGCGCGCCGAGGCGATGCGTCAGGAGCAGCGGATGCGGGCGCGGGCACTGGAATTAAACGTCGCCAGCGAAGTCTGGCGCGCCTACTATGCCTTTACCACCGCTTCAAAAAAATATCAGTATGCGCGAGCACTCCTTGAAGCGTCAGAGTCGGCCTGCGACTCGAACTATAAATCCTTCAATCACGGCCTTGCCACGATCGTTGATTTGCTGTCCGCGGAACGTGATCTCGCCGATGCGAGATATACAGTGATTCGGAGTACCACGGACGTGCTGATATCGGCCGCGGCGGTTGCCTATGCGACCGGAGCGGCACCGCCCAAGAGCAAACCGTGAATGCGCTGATATGGTTTTATGGGCATTCCGCCTGGGGCCGTCGTGCGCATGTTTGTCTAATTTTGGACGCACCTCGCGGACTCGTTTGCTCGGCTTCACTTTGATCGCTGGGTCGCGGACTCTCTCGTTCGCGGGCTCGCAAGCGAGCCCTACGTCGTTCCGCCTGCTGTCTATTTCTCGATAGTCACCACGGCGGTCGCACCCATCCGAAAGGCAAATTTGTCAGGATTGGCAAGTATAATCCGGACCGGGAAACGTTGCGCTAAGCGCACCCAGTTGAGCGACGGGGCGACATTCGGCAGCCCGGCCACAGTCGCTCCGTTCTGTTGGTATAGCGCCCATCCGACCCCTTCGACCACGCCCTTGAAGCGCCGCCCGGGATAGCCGAGCAGGTAGACCCGCGCCTTCATCCCGGACGCGATATGTGAAAGAAACGTCTCACGGAAATTCGCCATCACGTACCAGGTGCGGTTATCGACCAGGCTTACCACTTCCTTGCCCCGATTGGCGTATTGGCCGACGGAAATGTTCAAGTTGGTGACGTAGGCGTCGAAGCGCGCCCGTACATAGCAATAGCCAACGTTCAATTGCGCTTTGTATAGTTCGGCCTGTGCCGCCTGCCGCCGCGCGTTGCTATCGCCGGACTGACCGAGTTGGCGTTGCGCCTGGGCGACCTCGTTGCGTGCGTCCTCGACCGCCGCTTTTGCCGCAGCCAGCTTGCTGCGTGCGCTGGCAACTTCGTTCGCCGTGACGAAATCCTGCTTTTCCAATGGAATAATGCGAGCCAGATACTGTTGATCATACGCGGCGCTCGCTTCGGCCCGTGTTTGACGTGCCTGTGCGGCGCCGCTCGCATGATTGAGCGCGTCGATGTGCAAATTGGTCAGCGCGAGCCTCGCCTTGGCCAATTCGAGTTCGGCTCGATATGGGCGCGGGTCGACCACAAACAGCAGGTCGCCCGCCTTAACCCGCTGATTATCACGGATCGGCAGTTCGACAATAGTACCGCTCACCTGTGGCGCCACGCCGACGGTGTTGGCACGAACATACGCGTCATCAGTGCGCGGATGAATGTAATAGAGCCGCAGGGCGTAAAACCCGAGCACAATATCGGCGATTACAACCGCCGCAAACAGGATCCGGCCGCAGAGCCGGTTGGTAGGATTTTCCTTGAACGAATGGCGCAACCTCGCGGCCACGTTCTTTCCGACCTCAGACGGGCGCGAAGAAGATTAACCGCGCTATCAGCGAGAACATCACGATCACGGCGCCATAAAAGAACGGTAACGGACGGAGGTAACGCTCAACCCCGCTTACCACCAGCATGGGACGGCACAATGCGGCGAGAATCGCGCCCGCGCCCGCGCACATCAACCAGCCGGGAAATCGCGCCGGCGATCGTGACTACCGGATCGCAGCCGACCATAACGAACATCAATAATACCGCGGCGCCAGCCATACTGAATGAGCTGTTGCTCAAGAACAGAAATGTAAACCAAACAATCGTCAGTCGCAGAGCTTAGGCAGACGCCCGCCCATGCTCAAGCGCCGATGGCAACTCCGACGGCACGAGCGCTCCGCTACCTAGCCCGTCCAATCCATTAAGGCGTCTCTCGTCGAACGCATCCGCACTTCGACAGAGATGAGACGCCAATTAAATTCGCGGCCGTGGAGTGCTCTGAAAGTCGTGGGAACGCGGGCCGCGTCGAACATTTTGCTCGCGCGGCACCGCGTCTTGCTTAGGTGCAATGGAAGGCTGCTCTATCAGCCGCCAAAGTACTGGCGCGGATTGTCAACCATAAGCGTGTGGATTTTCTCCTCGCTGACGCCGCCCTTGCGCAGCGTTGGAATGATATTCCGGCATAGATGGGCGTAGTGAGAATTGGGCGAAGCCTCCATCATTTTCTGGATTGCTTCAAAAGGGCGGCCCAGCCAACACGCCACCGCGTCATGCGACAACATGATACGGTCGAAGCCAACCGCCAGCAGGCCGAAGGGCGAAGCCAGCCGCATCTTGTCCGGCGCGATTGGCTCGATGCCAAAACGGTCGAAGCCCAGCCATGCGCCGCGGTTCAGAATATCGAAATAATACCGCATATTCCCTACGCCGCACGCATGCCCAATCAGCACGCGGTTGAAATCAACGCCTTCGGACTCGAAAATATCCAGGGTTTCACGTCCGAAGGGTGAGCTTTCACTATTGTGACAGAGAATCGAGGCGCCGGTTTTTTTGTGCGCGCGCGCCGCCGCACGCAACGCCTTTTGTTCCTGCTGGGTGATCTCGGTGTCAACCGTGATTCCCGGAATGCCGCCGGTCGCGGTCTTGATGATGCCGGCTTTGATGCCGGTGCGGCCGATTCCTTCGGTAAGCTCGCGCACGTAAATTTCCGCAATATCATCCGGGCCCAGCATGCGGAAGTGCTGCGGAAAACCGAGCGCCTCATTGTAGACGCCGGTCGCGATTATTATACGGATGCCGGATTTTTCGGCCGCTTCGGCCGCGAATTCCGGGTCGCGCCCCAACTCCATCGGACATGGATCGACGAAGCTGACCACGCCGAGACCCCGGATTTCCTTGAGCTTCTCGACCACCTTCGCCATTTCGCGTTTGCGATCGAAGCCCATATTGTCAAATTCCCAACCGGGAAAGCCGGCGGCCAAATGCTCGTGGATAAGTGTAAAGCCGAGCTCCCTGGGTTCGCATTTTCCCGCGACGGTGCTGATTGACATCGGTATCCTCATGCCTCCTTTAAGGCTTCACAAGGTAATCGAAAGTCGCCGCGGGACCAAAGCGCGCCGTGCTCGCTGGTCTCATTCCGCCGCTTTGGTAGGAATATAACCCGTCTTGCCGGTGCGCAATTTAAGCCGCAGCCAATTGCCCGTAATCCCGGTGACATTAACGCGGATGCCCGCGTGGACGTGCTCAAGCACGGCGCTGGAACTATCCGGCGCACTATAAATCGCGGTGGGCTTCGACAACAGGAATCTCTTCTTGATGGGCTTGACCGAGGGAGCCGCAGCCGGCTGATTTATGTTCGTCGAGGAAGCCGCGGCGGGTTGATTG
Organism: Binataceae bacterium (SeqCode); assembly: GCA_050736615.1. Classification (GTDB taxonomy): domain Bacteria; phylum Desulfobacterota; class Binatia; order Binatales; family Binataceae; genus JBOHWJ01. The sequence goes on from JBOHWL010000227.1 coordinate 3,956, forward strand.
GCATTCGAGCTGGCGGCCGTGCCCGGGCTCGCGGGGGCGCTCGACTGCGCTTCGGCAAACGGTACGGATAAGCTCAACGCGATAGCCGCCATTGCCAACAATTTGATGAGTCTCATGCAAGCTCCTCGAGGGGTGATGCCTCTCCGCGGGCGAAGAGTCGTCATGTACCAGGCGGATTCAGATACGCCGGGCACCTGCGCTCGCCCGCCAATTACGAGTGGCTTAGCCCGATTTCGGCTCTGCCGCAACCGCAATTTGCCGCGCGCGAGCGGCCGCTCCTCCGATCATTTGCACCTGCGGGATTGCTTTGTGCATCATGGTGGCGTGTTGGCGAGATGAAAAGAATCTGCGTTTTCAGTGGTTCGAATTCCGGCGCTGAATCAGCTTACGCGCTCGCGGCGCGCGCCTTGGGCCAAGCCCTCGCCGACAGAGGTCTGGGCCTGGTTTACGGCGGCGCAAAGATCGGCCTGATGGGCGAAATTGCGCGGTCGGTTCGCGCCACCGGCGGCGAGGTCACAGGCGTGATTCCACGCGCGCTAGTGGGCAAGGAAGTCGCCTATGAGGAATTGGCGGACCTCCGCATAATCGCGTCCATGCATGAACGGAAAGCGGTGATGGCGGACCTGGCCGACGGCTTCGTCGCGATGCCGGGCGGGCTCGGCACGCTCGAAGAGTTATGCGAAATTCTGACGTGGGCGCAACTCGGCATTCATCGCAAGCCATGCGGAATTCTCCCACGTTAATCATTACTATGACCTGCTGCTCACTTTCCTGGACCATGCGGTTGACCAGGAATTCCTCAAGCGCGCTCATCGTTCGATGCTGATGGTCGAGCAAAGCCCGGAGCATTTGCTGGAACGCTTCGAGACTTATGTCTCGCCCACGGCTGACAAATGGCTCAGTCGCGGCAATCGGTAATAAAAATGCATTGACCCGAATCGGTTTGCAAGTAACCGCCCGAGCGTTGCAAACTCGCGGCATCACCCGGAAGCATGGCAATTTCATGGACCCACGCGATCATAAAGGACGAGCCCTCGCCGGCCTCAGAATCATCGATCTCACCTGGCTGCAAGTGGGGCCGCAGGCGACCCGGCTTTTGGCAAGCTTCGGCGCACAAGTAATCCGCATCGAATGGCGCAATCCGCACGCGGTGGATTTTATTCGCTACATGCAGCCGTTCGCACCCGATCATGCGAACGCCGATGGCGGGCGCGTCCAGGGAGCCGCGCCCAGCCACGGTATGCCGGGAAACTTTGATCGCAGCGCCTACTACAACAATACCAATCCGGGCAAATACGGCGTCACGCTCAATCTCAACCATCCCAAGGGACGCGATTTGCTCAAGCGGATGGTGCGCGAGGCCAATGCGATTTGCGAGAATTTCAGCCCCGGTCAGATGGACAAATGGCGGCTCGGTTATGATGAATTGCGCAAGGTCAATCCGAAAATCATCTATTTGCAAACCACCGGAATGGGTAAGGCTGGAGCTTACAAAAATTACGTCAGTTACGGCCCGACCGCGCAAGCCTACTCAGGACTGACGTTTCTGTCGGGATTGCCCGAACCTCATCCACCCGCCGGCTGGGGTTACTCCTATCTCGATCATTCGCCTGGCTATTTCGGTGCGATATTGCTGATGAGCGCGCTGCATCGCCAGCGCCAATCCGGTATCGGCGCCTATATTGATATGTCGCAGTGCGAAACCGGCCTGATGCTTTCCGGCACGTCGCTGCTCGAATATCAACTAACCGGCAAGCCCACCGCGCGTTATGGAAATCGCATGCCGTTTTTGGATTGGGCACCCCATGGTGCCTATCGCTGCGGGGGCGAAGACAACTGGATCGCCATTTCGGTTCAGTCAGATGAACAATGGCGGACTTTGATCGAAGAGATCGGCACGCCGCGCTGGGCACTTGACGATCGCTTCGCGAGTGCGGCGGGGCGCAAGGAAAACCAGGATGAAGTCGATGAAAAGCTCGCCGTCTTCACGCTGACGCAGGAACGATACGCGTTGATGAAGCGGCTGCAAGCGCGTGACATTCCGGCCGGCGTCGTGCAAAAAGCGTCCGACCGCTTTGACCGCGACCCGCAACTCAAAGCGCGTGGCTATTTCGTCAATCTACGCCACACCGAAGTCGGCACCTGGCCGATCGAGGGATTTCCCGCGCGCCTCTCACGCTCGCCCGCCAACGTCGGCGGGCTCACCGGCCGCGCCGCGCCGAAAATCGGCGAAGA
>JBOHWL010000228.1:0-8191 GCA_050736615.1 Binataceae bacterium (SeqCode)
GTCATCGGGCGTGGTGCCGCAAATCTCGGCGATCATGGGGCCGTGCGCAGGCGGCGCGGTTTATTCGCCGGCGATGACTGATTTTATCGTGATGGTGCGCGACACCTCGTACATGTTCATCACCGGCCCGGACGTGATCAAGGCGACCACGCATGAGGAAGTTTCGATGCAGGATCTCGGCGGCGCCGACACTCATAGCGCCAAGTCCGGCGTATGCCATCTCGAGGCGCCCGACGATGAAGGCGCCCTGCTCACCATCCGCGAGCTGCTGTCGTACATGCCGTCGAACAATGTCGAGGACCCGCCGTTCGTGCCCAACGGCGACGATCCGAACCGCCGCGACGAGGAACTCGACGCGATTGTGCCGGAAAATCCCAATCGCCCCTACAACATGCGCGAGATTATCACGCGCGTGGTCGACGGCGGCCATTGGCTCGAAATTCAGAAGGAGTGGGCGCAAAACATCTTGATCGGCTTCGCGCGCCTGGGCGGTTATTCAGTCGGCGTGGTCGCCAATCAGCCGGGCTATCTGGCCGGATGCCTGGATATCGACGCCTCGGTCAAGGGCGCGCGCTTCGTACGTTTTTGCGATTGCTTCAATATCCCCATCGTGACCTTCGTCGACGTGCCGGGTTTTCTGCCCGGTACGGCACAGGAATTCGGCGGCATTATTCGCCATGGTGCGAAACTCTTGTATGCCTATTGCGAGGCGACCGTGCCTAAAGTGACCGTGATCACGCGCAAGGCCTATGGCGGCGCTTACGACGTGATGTCCTCAAAGCATATCCGCGGGGATTTCAATTTCGCCTACCCGTCGGCGGAAATTGCGGTGATGGGGCCAGATGGCGCGGTTAACATTGTCTTCCGCAAGGAGCTTGAACGCGCCGACGATCCCGTTTCCGAGAAAAATCGACTGGTTGAGGAATATCGCCGCACCTTTGCCAATCCCTTCAAGGCGGCGGAGTTGGGCTATATAGATGAAGTGTTGATGCCGCGTGATACGCGGCCGCGGCTGATCGCTTCACTGCACGCCTTGCGCAACAAGCAGGACAAAAATCCCCCGCGCAAACATGGCAACATCCCGCTGTGAAAGGGCCTCTCTGGAAAGGAATAAAGCGCGCGGCGGCGTGACCGCCGTCCCCGGCTGATCGAAAAACGTGATGTTCAAACGGATTCTTATTGCCAACCGCGGCGAAATCGCCGTGCGTGTAATTCGCGCGTGCCGCGAGTTGGGGATCGAATCGGTTGCGATCTTCTCCCAGGCCGATCGCGCGGCCCTGCACGTGCTTGAGGCCGACTACGCGGTCGCGGTGGGGCCGGCACCGGCCGCCCAAAGTTATCTCGCCACTGACAATATCCTCGCGGCTGCGCGCGCCACCGGCGCCGACGCGGTGCATCCGGGTTACGGTTTCTTTTCCGAAAACGCCGGCTTCGCGCGCGCGGTCGAAGCTGCCGGCCTGACCTGGATCGGTCCGCCCCCTTCAGCCATCGAGCGCATGGGTGACAAGGTTGAAGCGCGCAAGCTGATGGGTGCGGCCGGCGTGCCGTTGGTGCCGGGTTCGCCCGGCACGCTCGAAGACGAGGCCCAGGTGCGCGCCGTGGCGAAAAGGATCGGCCTGCCGATCATGCTCAAGGCCGCCGCCGGCGGCGGCGGCAAAGGGATGCGCCTGGTCGAGCGCGAAGAGGACCTCGCGGCGGCGGTGCGCACGGTCGCGAGCGAGGCCAAATCGTCCTTCGGCGACGGCCGCTTTTACGTCGAGAAATTCGTTAATCGCCCGCGCCATATAGAAATCCAGGTGTTTGCCGACCGCCATGGCAACACGGTTCATCTGTTCGAGCGCGAATGCTCGATTCAGCGGCGTAATCAAAAAGTGGTGGAGGAATCACCCTCGCCCTTTATTACTCCCGAGATGCGCCGGGCGATGGGCGAGGTCGCAGTGAAGGCGGCGCGCGCGGTTAATTACGTCAGTGCCGGCACGGTGGAGTTTCTCGCCGACGCCGATCACAATTTTTATTTTCTGGAAATGAACACCCGCATCCAGGTCGAACATGCGGTGACTGAACTGGTGACCGGCATCGATCTGGTGAAGACGCAGATCGAAGTGGCGGCGGGTGCCGTCCTGCCGTTTAAGCAAAGCGACTTGGCGCAGCGCGGATGGGCGCTCGAATGCCGCGTGTATGCGGAAGACCCGGCGGCCGGATTTGTGCCCGCGCCAGGTAAAATCGAGACGCTCAAGTTTCCCGACGGACCCGGCGTGCGGGTCGACGGCGGCGTTTACAGCGGCGCCGAGGTGCCGGTCTTTTATGATCCGATGATCGCCAAGCTGGCGACCTGGGGACGTGATCGCAACGAGGCGATAGAAAGGATGCGGCGCGCACTCGATGAATTCACTATCGCCGGCGAGTTGACTACCAATCTGGAATTCCATCGCTGGATCATACGCCATCCGCGCTTTATCGCCGGTGACTTCGATACCAACTTCATCAAGCAAGAGTACCATCCGGAAAACGGGCTGACGCATGAGGACGACACGCGCATGGCGGCGATTCTGGCGGCGGCCTTCATGGCGCAACGCAATCACGATAATCATGCGGCGATGCCCGCCACGGTGACGCCCGCAACCGCGGTCTCGGCCTGGCGGATGCTGGGACGACTCGAGATGCTGAGACGCTAGGGAAGCTCCGCACAGTGATTCTGTCATTCTGAGCGCCGCCAGCGGAGCCGCTCTGCGCGGCGAAGCTAATGGCGGACTCCGATCAGACTGACAGAATCACTGTGCGGAGCTTCCTTGGCAGCAACCCCGTGTGCGGAAACCTTGCGGGAGTTGAATAGGAGGGCAGGCGATGCCATCGCGATACATTGCGACCGTCGAAGGCGGCCAGCATGAAGTGGAAATGGAAGAACTGGACGGCAATCGCCTGCGCGTAACGCTCGGCGGCAATGCGTTCGAGGCCGATATCGAACGCGTGGGCGAATCGTCCTTCTCGGTCCTAGTGGGGCATCGCTCGTTTGACTTCGACGTCATGCATGAGGGCGAGGAAATGGTCGTGTCGGGGCGCGGCGCCTTGACCCGGGTCGCGCTGGTCGATAGCGCGCGCAGCCGGCACCGCGCGGGCGTGCGGCCTCAAGCCACGGGCCGCGCCGAACTCAAGGCAATGATGCCGGGACGGGTGATCAACATATTGGTCAGCGCCGGTGACGAGGTCGCCTTCCAGCAAGGCGTGGTGGTGGTCGAGGCGATGAAAATGGAAAATGAACTCAAGTCGCCCAAAGCGGGCAAGGTGACCGAGGTCAAGGTGACGGCGGGCCAGACCGTGGAAAAAGGCGATATCCTGCTGATTATCGAATAAGCGAGGCGATAAGTATCATGGCCGACGATCAACGCACGCTCGAATCCGCCCGCCATCAATGGGAGCAAAAGCGCGTCGCACCGGCGCTCAAGCGCGGCGGCGAACGGCGCGAACGCTTTGTCACCTCCTCCGGGATTGAAATCAAACGCGAGTATGACAGTGCCGATCTGAACGAATGCGATTATCTCAACGATCTCGGCTTTCCCGGCGAATATCCGTTTACCCGCGGCGTGCAGCCGACCATGTATCGCGGACGGTTGTGGACGATGCGCCAGTATGCGGGGTTCGGCGATGCCGAGGAATCTAACCGCCGCTACCGCTATCTGTTTCAGAATGGCCAGACCGGGCTGTCAGTCGCCTTCGACCTGCCGACCCAGATGGGTCGTGACGCCGACCATCCGCTGGCGCGCGGTGAAGTCGGACGCGTCGGCGTCGCCATCGGCTCACTGACGGATATGGAGACCCTGCTGGCGGAATTACCGCTCGAACGTATCTCCACCTCGATGACCATTAATGCGACCGCCTCAATCCTGCTCGCGCTCTACCTGGTGGTGGCGGAAAAACGCGGGGTGAGCTGGGACAAGCTCAACGGCACCATCCAGAACGATATTCTCAAGGAGTACGTGGCGCGCGGCACCTATATTTATCCGCCGCGCGGCTCGATGCGCATCATCACGGATATTTTTGCCTTCGCCAGCCGCGAAGTGCCCAACTGGAACACCATTTCGATTTCGGGCTACCATATCCGCGAGGCCGGCTCGACCGCCGCGCAGGAGCTGGCGTTTACGCTGGCCGACGGCATCGCCTATGTGGAAGCGGCGGTCAAGGCCGGGCTTAAAGTTGACGCCTTCGCCAGCCGGCTGTCGTTCTTCTTCAACGTCCACAACAATTTCTTTGAAGAAATCGCGAAATTCCGGGCGGCGCGCCGGCTATGGGCGCGGATTATGAAAGAGCGGTTCGGCGCCCACGACGAGCGCTCGATGATGATGCGGTTTCATGCGCAGACGGCGGGTTCGACCCTGACCGCGCAGCAAGTCGACAACAACGTGGTGCGGGTGACGCTGCAGGCCTTGGCGGCCGTGCTGGGCGGCGCTCAATCGCTGCACACCAACTCCAGGGACGAGGCGCTGGCTTTGCCCAGCGAAACTTCGGCGCTGCTCGCGTTGCGCACGCAGCAGGTGATCGCGCATGAATCCGACGTCGCCGACACGGCGGACCCGCTCGGCGGCGCCTATTACGTCGAGAGTCTCACAGGGGAACTGGAAAAACGCGCGCTCGAATACCTCGGCCGCATCGATGACCTCGGCGGGGCCGTGGCCGCAATCGAACGCGGTTACCCGCAACGTGAGATTCAGAACGCCGCCTTCCTCTACCAGCGCGAGATCGAAAGCAAGCGGCGCATCATCGTCGGCGTTAATGAATTCACCTCGGGCGACGCGCCGCCGGCGGATATTCTCAAGGTCAACCCGGCTACCGAGGAAAAACAACGCGCGCGCCTCGAGCGCATTCGCGCGGAGCGCGACCAGCAAGCGGTACACAATGCACTGGCACGGGTCGAGCGCGATGCGCGCGACGGGAGCAATCTGATGCCGGCCATCGTGGATGCGGTGCGCGCCTACGGCACCCTGGGCGAAATCGCGGACGCGATGCGCCGGGTATTCGGCGAATATCATCCGATCAACGAAGTTTAGGCATCTCCGCGCAAGCAACATCATGCCATGCAAGAGTTTATGCATTGGTTCGGCTAATTTGTCATTTCGAGCGGATGCCGCCGGAGCTAGAAACCTGCGTGGAGCCATGTGGGTTATTCAATTGAACGAACAAAAAAACCATGCGCTCCAGACCCCTCCCCTACGTTCGGAGATGCCAATATCGGAGACAAGCGATCGTCAAGGGAACGGTCAATTTGGGCAATGTCCGCAATTCACCAGCGATGGAGGCCGGCCGGATCTCGCAATGATCGGCAACCCACGGCGGAAACCGGCACCAGTGATTTTTTTATGTGAGAGGCGTCGGCCGTGATGTTTTGTCTGAGTAGCCAGTGTATTTTCATTGGTACGGGGAAATCGCGGATCACAGCGCGGGAGCGTGAAATAGCAAGATGGGGCCGTTTCCGAAAGGTGTGTTTCTCACCAAGGGCGTTGGCAAGCATCGCGAGAAGCTCAATTCCTTCGAGCTGGCGCTGCGCTCGGCCGGCATCGCCGAGTACAACCTGGTGCGTGTCAAATCGATTTTCCCGCCGTATTGCAAGCTGATCACGCCACAAGAGGGGCTGCGCTACCTGCGCCCCGGCCAGATCGTGTTCGCCGTGATGAGCGACAACGCCACCGACGAACCGCATCGCCTAGTGGCGGCTTCGGTGGGTGTCGCGATCCCGGCCAGTCAGAGCCAGTACGGCTATCTCTCCGAGCATCACAGCTACGGCGAAACCGAGCAGAAAGCCGGCGACTACGCCGAGGATATGGCGGCGATGATGCTGGCGACGATCCTCGGCGTGGATTTCGATCCCAATACCAGCTACGACGAACGCAAGGGTATTTGGCGGGTTTCGGACAAAATCGTCACCACCCGCAATATCTCGCAATCGGCCATCGGCGACCGCGACGGCTTGTGGACGTCGGTGGTGGCGGCCGCCGTGTTCGTCGATCTGCCCAATGGCAAGTGACGGTCCGTAAAATCGGACGTTGACACAATGAGGAGCCTTGGTTAAATTCTCAAGTGAGCTCCCGCATCAGAGTGCGCCAAGGTCGGTTTGCAGGCATCACTCGTCTTGAGACGCCCCTTCGGAATCATCCGGCGTCCTCTTTTTCCAGATTGGCTAGTTGATTGGGAAACAATAAGGCGGGTATCGCGCGGGAAGCAGGCGCATCGCGCTTGTTAACACGGCCACGGCGCCGACCGGGACCACTCGCCGGCTCCGTAATCCATTACAACGAGGCATAACGCGGGTAGTTCAGGTTGCGGGGGAGGTATTATGGCTAAGGGTAGAGGCGCAGCAAAAGGCGACGTTCACGAAGCAGAGGAAACGCAGGCCAATTTCCAACCGGCCGCCATCATCAGACCGCGTGGTTCCCACGCGCACCACGCACATAACGAACCGTCGGGCGGTAATATCAACGGCGCGCGGGGCAATGGCCAGGGCGCCGCGGCGGCTGCGCCCGGTACGATGGGCGCGCCGGAGGACCGCGCGCCAGCCGAGGAGCGAATTCCGGGAGAAGCACGCGCTACCAATGCCGGCGCCGCCGCACCGCCGCGTCATCATCATGGCGATCATCCAATTGTGGGCGAAGGCGGCGCGCTTAACCTGAAAGCGCTCAAAGGCGCGAAAATCACCGAATTGGCCCAGATCGCGCGCGATTACAACATCGACGGCGCGACCAATATGCGCAAGCAGGAGATGATTTTCTCAATCCTGCAGGCGCAGGCACAGCGCAATGGCTCGATCCTGGGCGAGGGCGTGCTGGAAATTTTGCCGGACGGGTTCGGCTTCCTGCGCGCGCCCGACTACAACTACCTGCCGGGCCCCGACGACATCTATATTTCGCCCAGCCAAATCCGCAAATTCAACCTGCGGACCGGCGACATCGTTGCCGGTCTGATTCGCCCGCCCAAGGAGGGCGAGCGTTATTTCGCTCTGCTCAAGGTTGAATCGATCAACTACGAAGAGCCGGAAAAGGCCCGCGACAAGATTCTATTCGACAACCTGACGCCGCTTTATCCTGAGGAGCGGCTCAAGCTCGAATACGATCACGAAGATTACACCACCCGCATTATCGACCTGATCGCGCCCATCGGAAAAGGCCAGCGCGGGCTGATCGTGGCGGCGCCGTTCACCGGCAAAACCATGATGTTGCAGGCGATCGCCAAGGCGATCGCGCGCAATCACCCGGAAGTCATTCTGATTGTGTTGCTGGTCGATGAGCGGCCCGAGGAAGTCACCGATATGCTGCGCTCGGTGCAGGGCGAGGTGGTAAGTTCGACCTTCGACGAGCCCGCCACCCGCCACGTGCAGGTGGCCGAGATGGTGATCGAGAAGGCGCGCCGGCTGGTCGAACACGGCCGCGACGTCGTCATTCTGCTCGATTCGATTACGCGCTTGGCGCGCGCCTACAACACGGTGGTGCCGCCTTCGGGCAAGATCCTCTCGGGTGGGGTTGATTCCAACGCCCTGCACAAGCCCAAAAAATTCTTCGGCGCGGCGCGCAATACCGAGGACGGCGGCAGCCTGACGATTATCGCCACCGCGCTGGTCGATACCGGCAGCCGGATGGACGAGGTGATTTTCGAAGAATTCAAAGGCACCGGCAATCAGCAGATTTCACTGGACCGCCGCCTGTTGGAAAAGCGCATCTTTCCGACCATCGATATTCAGCGCTCATCGACCCGCAAAGAGGAGTTGCTGCTGCCCCGCAGCACGCTTAACCGGGTCTGGATCCTGCGCAAGCTCTTGTCGCAGCTAAACGCGGTCGAAGCGATGGAGTTCCTGATCGACAAGATGCAGGGCAGCAAGACCAACGAGGAATTTCTCGAGTCGATGAACGCCTGAGCATGAATTTATTTGGCAAATACGTTCCTTTGGATATATTGCTTTGAAAAAAAGCCCGCAATTGATAAGCTGGACGGTTAGCGTCGCGGGACGGCTAACGGGAGCTTTCTGAAAATTATGACCGAAATCAGCATGAAGCAGTTGCTGGAGGCCGGCGTTCACTTCGGCCATCAGACCAGCCGCTGGAATCCGAAGATGAAACCGTACATCTTCGGCGCGCGCAACGGCATTTACATCATCGACCTGCAGCAAACCGTGAAAATGTTCCGCTCGACTTTCGACTTCGTGCGCGAC
>JBOHWL010000229.1:0-32202 GCA_050736615.1 Binataceae bacterium (SeqCode)
CGTTACAACGCCGCCGAATGTTATTACGAGGCGCTCAAGCACGCTGAGCATCAGAAAGCCACTCCACTCAACGCTCACGCCGCCGTGAAGAACGCGGCGTTGCGGCGACGGACGATAGACGCGCTGCACGTCGCCATCGCGGCGGAACCGGCCGCCGAACGCGGCGCCGCCGCCTCACAGCGCCAGCGTCTAAGACAAAGCCGCGGCCGCGCCATTTTCATGCTGGCCAATCTGCTCGAGCGCGAGCCTGCGGTTGATTACACGCAGGTTGCGGCGATTTTGCAGAATTACGAAGCTCAGTACCCCGCCATGAAGGCGCATTTCGGCCAGATCTTCGACTGGCGCGTGCAGGCGCTCGATCACACCAGCCAGTATGCCGAGCTGCAACGCGAAATCACCGCGCTGGCGGCGCGCAACGACAACACTCCCGCATTCAACGATTATATCAAGGAGGTCGGCATCCGTTTCTGGAAGAACGCGCAGGCCAAACGGACGGCCGGTGATCATGCCGGCTATCTCGCCGACGCCAATCTCACCGCCATCACTTACAGCTATTTCGATCGTATGGTGCAACAGAACAAAATCCCGGCCAAGGACCTTACCGGCACGCTTTCCGTCCTGGGCCAATCATGGCTGGCGATGGGCCAAACCGAAAAGGCGCAGTCCCTCTTCGCACGCGTGGTCAAGGCCGATCCGGCATCGCCCGACGCCAACGCCGGCCTTGCGCGCATCGCGCAATCGCGCAAGGACTATAAAGACGCGATGGACCTGTGGAGCCGGGTCGAATCAATCGCCGCCCAATCGGATAGCCTGTTTTATGAAGCGAAATACAACATGGCGGAAATTTACGCGCGGGAGGGCAACGTCAGCGGCGCTTGTACCAAACTTGAAGCCACCCGCAGCGAGCATCCCACCCTCGGCTCGCCAGCGATGAAGGCGCAGTGGAACGTCTTACAACAGAAGCTCTGCCCCAATCATACGGAAAGTTGAAATGCTCAAACGCATACATCATGTGGGTGTAGTGGTGCCCAATTTGGACGAGGCCATGCGCTTTTGGCGCGACCATCTCGGCCTTCATGCGATCAAAACCGCGACCATCCAGGACCAGGGCGTCAAAGCGGCGCTGCTCGACGCGGGCGGCGGCGAAATCGAATTGCTGGAGCCGCTCGACCCGGATAACGGCGTCGGCAAATTCCTGGCGCGGCGCGGCGGCGGACTCCATCATGTCTGCTTCGAGACTGACGACGTCACGCGTGAGCTCGACCGCGCACGTAACAAAGGCATCGCGCTGATCGATCAGAAGCCGCGTCCCGGCTTGGCCGGCATGATTTGCTTTCTCCATCCCAAGGCCACGCGCGGGGTGCTGATCGAATATGCGCAGCCTTTCGACCACGAATAGTGGCAGTAAGGAACGAGGTACCGTCGAATGCCGATTTACGAATATCGCTGCGAGGATTGCGCCAGTTCGTTCGAAACGCTGGTCAGAACGGGCCGCGAACACGACGCGCAATGCCCAGCCTGTCATGGCGCCAACTTAAGTCGCGAGCTGTCCGTGTTCGCTTCGGGTCACACCGATGATGCTCCGGCGCCGACCGCCGCCACCCGCAGCGGCGGATGCTGCGGCGGTGGCTGCGGCTGCCATTAGGATACACCTCGACAGCAAAAGTCGCGCACAACCCTTCATGACAGCGAGATCTAATCAAATGCAGCCGCGGCTGCGCTGATAGTCAGTCAATAAAGAGTCTCCCGCCGCTGTTGCATGCCGCGAGGCAAGCCACTTCCGCAAGGGAGCAAGCGGCCACACATGGGAAATAGCCGATTGCCGCACCGATGCATGCGGTATTGCATACGGCGGCCGAGACCGCGCAGCTTATCTCACACCCGGAAGGCCAATGGAAACTCAGTCCTCCGGCACCGAGGCCGCCCCCGCCGACCCGTATTTGAGGTATTACGCCTCGCGCACTTGATCGCTCCGGTCCGACGGAACGGTAGTACTCACTGTGATAAAGGCTCATATCAGCACTGAATCCAGGTACACTCATAGCTGCTCCCTCCCAATTCGGCTCTGGTGTGACACGTGCCGGCTGTCAGACTGTTTTCATTATCGCAGACAAATACAAATCACCTGGCCGCCGGTTTCGGAACAAACAGCGTACGGACCGCAAACGTTAGTCGTGAACATATCATTGCAATCGGCGTCGCCCGAGCAGATACAACCAAATGCGCCGCAGCTGAAGTTCAGGCGTCCTCCGCCCAGGCTACCGCCGCCGAGACGCAGTTGGGGTATCGCCATTTGCTTTCCAGGTTCGAAACTCTGAAATGCCAAGGTCCGGTAGCCCTGGCTCACTGGGTACAAAGAGATTTCCGCACTAAAACCTGGTGTGCTCATCCTGTTCGCCTCTCGTTTGAAAACTGATCTCAGCGGTCATAATGAGGAGACATTTTCTTGACCAGGAAAGGGAACTCTTCGGTCACATCGACTCTCACCGCATGCTTCTCGATCACATCGGTCGCGCGATTCACCAGAGAAAAAATGACATCGACGATTTTGCGCGGGCCGCTCAGCGTCGAAGGACGGACATCGACGGCGGCAAATGACAAATTACGTTCATGCGCCTCGTAAACCAGGCTGTAGATTGCGGGATAGCGCACAGCCAGATAATTCAGCGCGCGATGTTCGTCCGTCGCCCCCACGTTGTCCGTCCACTGCATGATCAAGTCGAAGGCCTCACCCGCGGAACCGGCGAACCGCTCGGCGGAGACACCCTCGGCACGTGGAATTGACGCCAGTAGTTGATCGCGGCCAAACGCATAGATCTGATCGGCGACCAGTAATGGAACCGTCAAGCCGTTGCACATCTCGGGCGGTGCCATTGGCCCGCGCATTCCCACCACCAAATCGAGATCGCCGGGAGCTGGACCGAGCCGGAGCGTTTCCACCAGCAGATGCAGGTCGGTCGGGTCGCGCACAAGCACGATGTAGGTTTCAACACCACCGACCGTCATCACCCAGCACAGTTGCCGTATCAAGTAGCGATTTTCCCGCAGCACCCGTTCCAATGCCTGGCGATCGGTGAGGCCGGCCGTCTCCGCGCGGCCGATAGCCTGGGCAAATTCCTTCTCCACCGACAAACGCGGAAAGCGCGGCTCAATTTTGCCCAGTACATAGACAAACGACGGCGGCATTCGCGTAGCGGCCTCGCTGCACGTCGGGCAAGACGGCTGCTCGCCAGCGGACGAATCCGTGGCCGTACCGGAAACGGGTCTTACCGATTTCGGGCTGACGGCCGTGGATTCGGCCGCGGCCTCAATTCTCGTTTCGCTCTCCTGCATTGCGATCTTTCCCCCATGCACCGGTGTTTCCACAAATGAACTTCATCGCTTGAAAACCATCCATCTGTTCAGCGCGGCGACGCGCTTCTCACAGCCGCCGCAGGGCTTGATTCCGACCGCGTAGGTAATGCGTTTGACCACATCGCCAAGACCGATTTCATCATCGTTCATTATGAAACCAGGCAGGGGCGCATGATGCGCAGGTCGTTCGCCGCGTCCTCTTTTCGACCCCATGTCCCACCTCCTACAGCGCCGCAAGCGTGGTGTGAGCCAGGCGCTCATATGCGGCTTCAGCGTTCAGCAGCGGCGGCGCAAGCACCCGCCGAGGCCGCGTTCCGAGCACGGCCAGCTTGATTTCCATCGCGTTCGCCTGTGGAAGACATGACCAAAGCAAAGCCGCCGCGCCCGTGACGAACGGAGTGGCCGCGCTCGTCCCGCTGATCGTGAGCGAACCGCTTACCGCTCGCAGGCTGGTCACCGCCTCGCCGGCAGCCCCCACCCCGCGCTCGCCGATTGAGCTTCCCAGGTTTGACATGGGCATCAGTTCCCGGCGGGAATCGTATGCGACCACTGGCATGACCCAAGGATGGCGCGTGATGACTGAACCGCGCAGTGCACCATGGTTGCCTGCGGCGCTAATCACGATCACATGCGCGCGTGCCGCGAAATCCAGGGCCTGCTTGAGCTCTCGCTCGCCGGGCGCGGAATATTCCATTAACGCCAGACTTAAATTGATGAGCCGCGCGCCCGCTTCGATAACTTCCACAATGGCCTGCGCCAACTCGCCCGCGGTCGCGGCCGGCATCTGACTATCAGGCGGATTCGCCTCCGCGAATACCGGCCGCGCCAGCAGTGTACAGCCGGGACAAATCCCGGGTGCGATAGATTCGCGTTTACCGCTTAGGACGCCCGCGACGAAGGTTCCGTGAGTACAAGCCAGACTGTTTTCATCAAGACACTGGGCCACCGCGGATGGGGAGACTTCCCTGATGTTCGTGATATCCAAAGCGGGATGGCGCAGCGCCACCGGTCCGTCAATCAGCCCAATTGCAATATCGGAAATGCCAGCGCTGAGTTTCATCAACGATGGCAACTTGACTAATTCCAGAGCCGAAGAAGATCCCCTGCCCGCCATCTCCCCCATGCCGAGACATCCTCCTGAATCGAAGCGTTTGCTGCAATGGGACAACAATTGAGTGGCATGGAGCGCATGAGATGTCAACCAATATAGCGGCGGACCGGACTCTCGCGAGCAACAACAGGCCTCGTGCGTTACATCAAGGCGCGCCATCGTCGCCACGATTATGAAGGGTTGAAATTTAGCTGCGCGGGAGGCACACCGAAAAGGTGGTGCCGTCAGCTTCGGAAGAAGTCACGGAAACAGTTCCGCTATGCGCTGTGACGATCTCTTTGACGATGAACAGTCCCAGCCCGAGCCCTTTACCTTGCTTTGCCCAGCTCTGTCCCTGCACCAACGGATCAAAGATCTTGCCGATCAATTCTTGCGCGATGGGCTGGCCCGCGTTATGGAATTCGAGCGTCACACCAGCGCCGTCACCGCCGGCCGTGATAGAAGCTTGCTCCCCGGTGCCGTGCAGAATCGCGTTCAGCAACAGGTTTGAGACCATCTGCCTCATCCGTGCGCAATCCCACTTGCCAGCCAGGTCGCCATGCCCATCGAACGTGATCACGCAGTTGGAAAATGTCACTCGCACTTCATCGACGACCTCATCGATAACGGTCCCGAGATCCGCCGGGGTTAACGTCAGCGTCATCGGCTGTCCGAGGCGTCCACGCGCGAAGTCGAGCAAATCGTTCACCATGCCGCTCAAGCGGCGCGCGCCATTCAGGATGCGCGAGACCGCGCGAAGCTGCTGTTTGTTTAAACCTTGCCGCGACAACGCAGTTGCCGCCAACGACATCGCGTTTAACGGATTGCGCAAATCATGGCCCAGGATGCCGAGGAAGCGATCGCGGTATTGGGTTTCACGCTCCACGTAATAAGGCACCGCGCGGGCGAGATTCTCGTCAATCAATTCGGAAAATCGGACGAGCTCGGCGGCTCCGAGCGCGAAGCCCTCCGGGTCGAGTTCGCGCCATAGACGCGGCACGCAGGCCCGCAAGGCGCGGTACTCGCCGGTAATCTGCACCAGGTCAAAGCCCGATTCTATGCGCAACTCGACATGAACCTCCGCGACATGCGCGATATTGCCTGCGGATGCTTCATCAGAGGCGCTCGGTCGTTCGCCGGACGAGGGCCGCGGATGCTCAATTTCGTTGGCAACCGCGTTAACGATGGCCAACGCATGATCCCGCAAAACCCATCGAGGCAACCCTTCAGCCGCGGTGATGGCGTGGGCAAACTGTTCCCATTCCTTGATGATTCTGTCGGCGTTCGTCCTGATGAATTCAGAAAAGTGCATTCAGCCCCGATCTGCAATTAATTCGCGGCCACCGTATCAGATGATTTCCGCGACTCATAATAGCAACCATTGGTCGCCATCGCAGTACGCACGGACGTCATTCAATAGCGCTTTTGAAATTACGGCCGCCGCCACGCATCGACGTACCCGGGGTCTTCGATACCGTCGGGCATCTCGGCAATTTCGACCGCATCCCGCGCGTCGAGATAAACCGCGACCTCGTTGGTTTCCTTGCGTGTGCGCGCGGCCCCGAGCTCGAGCGACCTGGGCTGCGGACCGTGCGGAAACCCGCACGGATGCACGCTTAGCATGCCGGGGCCGAAATTATCGCGGCTCATGAATTGGCCGCGATGCAGGAAAATGATCTCGTCAACGTCATCGTCGTTATGAAAAAACGGCACGCCCAACGTGCCCGGCGCGGTTTCCAGCGGGCGTGGCGCGAAAGTGCCGATTACGAAACGCTCGGCGACGAAATTGACATGCGCCGAAGGCGGGATGTGATAGCGCGCGCTCACCACCGGCCTCAGGTCGCGCCAGTTGAGCCGCACCGGGGCGAGTTCGCCATGCCAACCCACCGCGTCCAGCGGGTTGAACGGATAATTGACGGTGCTCAGGCGCTCTCGCTTTTTTATTACGATGCGCCATGGGTCCTCGTTCTGCTGGGCAAGAAACGCATCGTCAATCCGCGGAATATCGAGCACCGCCGGATCAAAAATCGCGTGCTCGCCGAGCAGACCCTTGTCAGGCAATTGATAAGCGTCGTTGGTGGCTTCAATCAAAAGCGCGGTCAGCGGCTCGCGCGTTTTGATCCGCCACGCCGTGCCGCGCGGCAACACGATATAATCGCCGTCGCGAAAGGCCAGATGGCCGTAGTCACAAAAAAGATCGCCCGCGCCTTCGTGAACGAAGATCAATTCGTCACCGTCCGCGTTGCGCACCAAATGGTCCATCGTTCCCGGCAACCGCCACCATCGCAAGCGCAGATTATCGTTTCCCAGCACCGGCTGCGCCTGCCACGGCGATACGCTGGTCGCGCTCAGGCGCGCCAGATTGAACGCACGCGGACGTAACGGACCCTCCCAGCCACTCCATCCGGTGGGCGGATGCCGGTGGTACATCTGGGTCGACGGGCCAAAAAATCCTTCGCGCCCGAGTTCGCGCTCGTAGGTTCCTTCGGGCAGATCGCAATGAGCCTGGCGGCTAGCGCGACCCTCTGATATCGGTAAATGGATCCAGTGTCGCATCGCTGTGAGCCTCCTTGCAGAGCTTGCCGGCGATTGGAGTATAACTCGGGGAGCAAAAAAGGCGTAAACCGCACATCCATCCGAATCGAAGTTTTTGTCCCGCTTCAAGCGTACAATTCGGGCGATCCGCTATACCGCGCTATGTAAAAACGCGCCTTTTTTGCAAATTATACAAAGCCCCCAAGCCTTTCCCGATAATAGCTTCGAGGATTCCGCAGATGCCGATTAGCCTGCCTGATGCACAACACGGCGCGCGCTTTGCTAATCGGTAACCCGCCGCCGGCACATCGGCAATGTGACTGCGTTTTGATTCGGCGGAGCCGCGAACAGCACGGTTGCTTAGTTCCGTCTTTAGTTTTGGCGCACGATTTCGGACGACGCCTATCGTTGGGGGGCAAAATGCTGATCAGGAAAATCATGGGCCAGCGCAGCGCGCGCTATCGAATCCTGCGGGAGCGGCTCACCGAGCCGCTTCATCTCAATCTCGCATCGATGCTGGTGGCCGGATTCGGCGGATTTCGCGCCCGCGTGGCATGGGACCTGGTCCAACGAGCGCATTATGCATACGGCCTGCTGGAGGGGGCCGATCAAGCGCGCGCGGCGGGACTGGATTCGTTCACCGCCGTGGAATTCGGCGTTGCCGCCGGCGAAGGTTTGCTGAACCTGTGCAAGATCGCCGAGCGGATCAAAGCGGCCACCGGCGTTACGGTTCAAATCGCAGGGTTTGACACCGGCCAGGGAATGCCACCGCCAACCGACTATCGTGACCATCCGGAACAATTCGCCACCGGCGACTTTCCGATGGACTTCGCGGCGCTGCGGGCGCGCCTGCCGGCGAATTGCCGTCTGGTGCTGGGGCCGGTGGGTGATACGGTGGAGCAATTCCGGCGGACGGTGCTCAATGCGCAGGCTCCGCTGGGCTTTGTCGCCTTTGATCTGGACTATTACTCCTCGACCAAGCAGGCGTTCGCGCTGCTCACCGATCCAAATGCGGCCAAATATCTTTTCCTGCCGCTACTGTATTTCGACGATATTGTGCTGCCCAGCTATTCTGATTGGGCTGGCGAATTGCTCGCGATCAACGAATTCAATGCCGAACAGCAGATGCGCAAAATACAGCAATATCGCTTCTTGCGCTCGCGGCGCTTTAAAAAACGCACGCTGGATTGATCAGATTTTCATTCTCCACCTATTCGACCATCCACGGCTGAGCGCGTCACATGCGCGCAAACGGATGCAGAACGTTTATCTGAATACGGCTCAATGAAATCCGCACAGCGTCGAAAGGCGGAAAAGCGCACGGCCCTCGGTCTAACCTTTGTTCTCGCCGCGATCGAAATGGAAGAATCGCTCCATCAGCATATCCCCGCTGATTTGCTCACCACTGAGCACCATCGCGAGCAATTCGCCGCCCAGCACCTGCGGCGCAATCACGATGTCGGGCTGAACCAGCTTGATACGCTCGAGATGCTTGGCATCATTGACGGTCGCAACCGTTTTGGCGCGGCCTTTTAGTTCTTTCACCGCCAACACCACGAAAGCATTCTCCGAATCATCCGCGCGCATCGCGAGCACCGCCTGGGCTTGATCGGCGTTGGCCTTGCGCAACACTTCCAGGTTGCCGGCGTCACCGATCAGGATATCCTCGTCATCGAATTCACCTTCGGGCGGCGCCTGTTGCACCAGCAACATGACCGGCTGATTACGCCGCTTCAGCTCGCGGTAGGTATTGTAGGCGAGCGCCGTCATGCCAACGATTACGAAATGATTGCTGCGTTTCATCCGTTTCCTCTCACGCGAGATGACGCGGTTTAAACTGCCGTTCATCATCGGTGCGATAATCGCGCTAATCGAAGTGGCGAACACCGCGATACCCAGGAAGATCACGGAAACCGCAAACACCCGCGCTTCGGGTGTCTTCGGGGTGATATCGCCATAGCCAACCGTGCTCATGGTGACGATGGAATAGTAGACGGCGGTGGCCAGGTCGCCGATATGAGGAGAAAACTCAGCACCCAGGTAATAGCTACCGAAGGTCGCGTAAATCAGCAGCACGAGCGTGCTGGTCAACGCGAAAAGTGTTCCGGCCGCCAGGCTGCTGCGGTCGAAGGCACTGTGCGCCAGCAGCAGCGCGGCCAACAGAACGACATCGTAGTAGGCCAGGAGCGGAATCGCCGTTTGCGGCAACTCGATAGCGATCGAGGCGCTGAGCGCCGTCAGCATCAGCGCGATGATCCATACGAAACGTGAGCGGAAGATCAGCCCCACCGCCATCACCAGCATCGCCACTCCGACCAGCAAGTAGGGCATCTTGCGCGGCGCCATCGACGACACTGTGGTGGGCAAGTGCTGGATCAGCGCGTGCCACTCCCTGCCGAAGCCGGCAAACAGCAGGAGAAATCCGGCGAACGCCAGCGCCACCGAAAGGGGAACATGCGGAAACCAATAGCGCACGCCCACCAGTTGCGCCGCACGTCTGCCAATCGCTTTGAGCCGTAGCATGCGGCTGGGCCCGAGCCGCCGGACAAGCGTTTTCTCCTCTGTCACCAGTGAAGCTCTCCGAATCGCCGAATGCGCGCACAATCATAACAGACGCGATCGGATGAAAATGGTGATTTTGCCAGCGTGGCGTGTGTCGACATAGGCTGAGCCGTTTCCCCTATCGTGGTGTCAGACTTTGAACGCGGCTCCGTGGGGCGGTCGAGTCCTTCCGGCTCCGCCAGCGAGTGTGGCGTCCGGCGAACACCTTCAGCCCAGCCTCAAGCAGTCACCCTTGAGCGAAGCGAGTCTGCGAGCGAAGTCGATGGATCTCGCGGCCGCCGTTTTTGCGGCCGTGATGTTCCCGCTCTTTCAACCAATCCCGGCAAATCGCGCGGCGGAGGCGCCGCGCGGAAATCTCGAGCTATGGAATTGGCCTGAATGTCGGTACGGGCAGGGCTCAGCGCTTGACGAATTCGCGGGTCAGCCGGGCAACCGTCTCGGGCTGCTCCATCTGCACCATATGAGCCGCATTGTCGACCAGCTCAACGCGTGAATTCGGGATCAGATCGCGGAAATTGTCGGCATATGCGGGTGCGGTCAACCCATCCTGCTTGCCCCAGATGATCAGCGTTGGCGCGGTAATGCGATGGGCGCGCTTCTTCAGGCCCTTGTCGGGCAATGGCCAGATGAACTTGCCGGTGCATCCCAAGGCCCACGTCACGCGAATGAAGCTGTCGGGCTCCTCGGGATTGGCGAAGACCAGCTTGCGCGCGGGATGATTGGGATTATGGAACAATAACGGATCGACCTCCGCCTGTGGCATTATCATGTAGTTGCGTACTGGGCTGTCCTCGCGCCAGACTCCCAACGGATCAATCAGCACCAGCTTGCTCACCCGTTTGTTATTAGTGGCGGCAAGCTCGGCTGCCACCATCCCGCCAAACGAATGGCCCACCACGGCCGGTGCGTCCAGCTCCAATTGATCGAACAATTCGTAATAGAAAAGGATGAGGTCCCACAGGTCTTCCAGCGGTTTGATTGCGTCGGGATTTCCCGCGCTGGTTCCCGGATGCTCCGGCGCGTAGACGGTGAAATCACGCGCGAGCAGATCGAGATACTCATCCCATATCAGACCGTAGCCGGAATGAAGAAAAACCAGCGCAGGTCCGTTGCCCGCAACCCTGACGCGGGCTTCGATTTGATTTTCCCAGAGTTTGAGCGAACGTTCCGCAGTCGCGACCATAGTTGTATTTGCTCTTTCACGTCGTCGCCTCGTGCCCGAACGTTCCACACGGCGAACGTTCGGGACACAAACGGCGATAAGTTATTGATCCGCGCTCGGTTGTATGGGGCGTGATGGCCCTTCAGCTAACGGCGCTGGCGCCTCCGTTGTGCGCCGTCGCGCGCTGGTTGCCATTAATAATTTTTTTCGGCCACCACTTGTTCTCCCATCCGTCCTCGTCCCAGACCCGGCGGAAATGAGGCATCACCTCGCGGGTGAACAAATCGATATTCTTGAGCGTTAGCTCATGCGGCATCGAACCGATCTGCAACAACACCATCAGATTGCCAACCCGCAGTTTTTTTACCGCCGCCATCAACTGATCGCGCACCGAAGCAGGGCTGCCGGCAATCACAAACTGATTCTCGACGAAGTCCTTGTACTTCCAGGTGGGAATATCCTGCATTAGCTTGAACTGCATCGGCGCGAGATTCTTCACGGTGTTGGCCAGGCTGCGATAGTCCTGGTTGCCTGGAATCATCTGATATTCCATCGGAATGTGCAGGCATTTGTCGTAGAAATAGCGGATATGCGGATAGTATTCCTCTTCCGCCTTGGCGTCGGTTTCGGACACCACCACGAGTTGCAGAAAGCCGGTGCGATAGGGATTGGCTTCCAGACCGCTCTTGTCCACGAACTCCCAGAAGCCGTCCATTACACGCTTGCCCAGATTATTGCCGTAATAGCTCAGAAAACAGTAACAGTGATCATGCTTGGCGGAAAAATCCCAGGTGCTGAGACTGCCGCTGCCGGGAACCCATACGGGCGGATGCGGTTTCTGGAGCGGGCGCGGCCACAGATTGACCATGGGCAATTTGAAGTACTTGCCGTTCCAGGCGAAGATCTCTTTGGCCGTCCATGCCTTGATAATCAAGTCGTGCGCTTCGTAATAGCGCTCGCGCTGTTCGATCGGCGGGATTCCATAACAGAGATTCACGTCCATTGGCGTGCCCAACGGCATCCCGGCGACCAGGCGGCCACCGCTGATACAGTCGAGCATGCCGTACTCTTCGGCCACGCGAATTGGCGGCACTGTGGTCGGCAGCGTGGCGCCCATTTGCACCACCGCACAATCAAGGCCGTTGGTGGCACGCGCCAGCGCCGACCCCATCAAGTTGGGACTGGGCATAAAGCCGTAAGCGTTCTGATGATGCTCGTTGACGCAAATACCATCCATGCCGGATTTGGCCGCGTAGGTTAATTCGTCGAGCGTCCAGTTGTAGTACTGCCCGACCTGTTCGGCGTTGGCGAGTTCGTTGAAAGGCGGATCAACCCATACCGAATGGTAACGCTTCTCAAAGTCAGCCGGCAAAGCCCGGTACGGCATCAGGTGGAACATCGAAATCTTCATTGCATTAGCCTCCGTCGCTCGGAGATGGGTTCGGTTGCTTCGCTGGTGCCGTTGGCACGCCGCAAATCCCCCGCCAGCGCCGCGATCATACGACCTCTCCTGGCCAGAAACTAACTGGATTGGCGTTCAATGTGCAACCGCAACGCGACTACCTGACCGTGAACGACCATCGATACGCGACCTGGTTAACGGTCGCCGAGGCCTCATAGCGCGCCGGCATGAGTAACTTGCGCGGAACTATGACCACGGCGCCGAAGGTATGCAAGTCGTTGCGTCCGCGCTGTTGCGCAATGCTGTCGGGATTCACGTAGCTGTGGGCGTCAAACCCACAGGCCTCCAGCGACTGCGACGGATCGGCGGACGAATTCAGCCTAAACGAGGAAAGCCGCGCGTCCGTTTCCGCGCCAAGCGCGAGCGTGATCGGCAATCCGCTCGCAGCGCCATAACCAGGACATGCCGTGAGTGGGTTGGGCCATTCATCGACCAGTTTGGCCAGGCCGGTCACCGATCCGTTGGCGGGGAATTCAAGCGGCGCGGTATATGGCGCGGCAAATTCCGAGAATGGGGCCGCATCCGCCAGCACGTTGAGAGCCGCCGCACATACGTTTTCCCGACATGATTCGGCATAACCAATCCGGCTAAGGTTCGGGTTAAGGATGGGCAGGCGATGGAACGGCCCCGCCATCCAGTCTTCCACTGCCCAAGTGGGGGAATCCGGCCGAAATCCAGGCGGCCCAATTACGAAATCAATGTCGGACTGGCCCCCGGCGGTATTGCCCGCGGCGGTGTAGTAAGGCTTGCCCGGGTCTTCGGTATGCATCGCCGCGCCGATATTCAGCACCTTTTGCAGTTCCGGCAGATAGTTGCCCAGAAGGTAGTGCACATGCTTTACCACGCCGTCGTTGAGCGCTGAATCAATGGAGACGGGCTGAAGGTGCGACAATTCACGGTAACGGTTAATCGCGGCGACTACCGCCGCTTCTTGCGGATTTGCCACAGGCAATGCGTGCTCTGATGGATTCGCCACCGACCCAACCGACCCGTTTTTCGCATTGGCGCCTGAAGCGGCGTTCGACGCCGGCGCGGGAACGGCGGGCGCGGCAATCGTCGCATGATTGAGGCTGGCGAAGCGCACTGCGACATAACCCACCGCAACCAGCGCAAGCAAGCCACCGGCCAGTATTAGCAGCCTTTGATAGCCGTTGATGTTCAAGCGCGAAGACGGCTGCGTGGAAGCGACGGTGTCAACGATTATTCCCGCCACAAAGTAGCGGGCATTGCCAAATCTTATCTCGTCGCCATTTTTCAGCGTGATCGCAGCGGCCACGCGCCGGCCGTTAACGAAAGTGCCGTTGGATGAGTTCGTATCGCTCAGGCGTATGAGGCCGTCGCGCCGCGTGATAAGCGCATGACGGCGTGACACGGTGTTATCGCTGATAACCAGATCGTTGCCGGAGGCGCTGCCGACCGTGCTGGCTGATTTTCTGATCGTCCACGCTGACGGCCGTGTCGCGCCGGCTGCCAGCAGCCGCGGTGGTTCAGGCACGTCCGCCATTCTCGCGTTCGCTGCGCACGATGCTTATTCGAGATTCCAATGCGGGCGCAAAAAATAACGCGCGCGTTCAATTATGGGCGAAACTCGCACGCACGGCGCGGCGGCTACGATCGGTTCGTCGGTTTCACGGCGCAATTCCTCGATAACCGCGCGGCCGGAGTTGGCTAACGCCTCAAGGTCATAGCCGCCTTCGAGTGCGATTGCGAGTCTGCCCGCGCAGCATTCGGCCGCCAACCGTTTGATCCTCCGGGTCATCGCCGCGAAGCCATATTCGCTCACCCGCATCGAGCCGAGCGGATCGCGATAATCACAGTCGAAGCCCGCCGAAACGAGAATAAAATCGGGCTTGAACTGGCGCGCCACTGGAATAAACAGTTCGTCGAATACCCGCAGATATTCATCATCGCCAAATCCCGCCGGCAGCGGCGCATTGATCGTATAACCCGCCCCCGCCGCCGCGCCAATCTCGTCGAGTGCGCCGGTGCCGGGATAGAACGGGTACTGATGCGTGGACATGTAGAGCACGGCCGGCGAACGGTAAAAGATGTCCTGCGTACCGTTGCCGTGATGGACGTCCCAGTCAACGATGAGTATCCGCTGAAGACCGCGCACGCGATGCATCCAGGCCGCCGCGACGGCGACGTTGTTGAAGAAGCAAAACCCCATCGCATGATCGGCGACCGCATGATGGCCCGGCGGGCGCACGATTGCGAACGCGTTTTGCGCGGCACCGTCCATCACCGCCTCAACGGCGGTGAGCACGCCTCCCGCGGCAAGCATCGCGGTGTCATAGGTGTCACAGCAAGTATGCGTATCGGGATCGAAATGGAAGCGCTCCATCGAAGCGGTACGCTCGACTTCGGCAATGTATGCGGGTTCATGGCATAGAGCGACCTCGTCGGGCGAGGCGCGGCGCGGGGCATAAATTTCGATTCCCGCGCGATGGAGATGTTCAGCCATCTCGATCATCACCGCGACGCGTTCGGGACGCTCGGGATGGAGCCGGCCGGGATGATGGCGAAGATACCGCCGATCGGTGATCAGCGCGGTTCGCATCGTTGACACCTTGGCAGACAATCACGATCATGATGAGGCGGCGGCGACGACGGTTTACCAATCGCCCGCCCGGCTGAAATTGTCAGGACTGGAAATTGCCGTTTGGGCATCGTCGAAATATTGATCCTCCTGGTCGTTCTGCTGATCGTGGTGCCGCCGGAACATCTGCCGGAGATCATGCGCTCGTTGGGTAAAATCCTGCGGGAATTGCGCCTCGCCAGCAACACCGTGATGCGCGAGTTGAGCGGCACTCTGGACGAGCCACCCCCGTATTTGAGCCAGCGACCATCCACGCCACCCAAGCCGGAACAGCTAACACCGCCGCCTTCAGATAAAACATAATCCGCCCAAGTTATCGTGGCCAGCGCAGAAATCCTTCCGCCCGAAGCGCCGCTGAGCGCCGACGAGGGGCGGATGCCGATCATCGAACATCTCAAGGAGTTACGGATCCGGCTGATTCGTTGCGTCATCGCGGTCGCGGTCGGCTTTGTGATCGCCTATGCGATCGATGATTGGCTGTTCACAATGCTGACGTGGCCGTTGCGCGAGGCCGCGCACGGCAAGATCTTGCTGATCGGCACCGGCGTCGGCGAAGCGTTTTTCACGAAGATTAAGGTCGCGCTGATCGCCGGCCTGTTTATCGGCAGTCCGGTGATGTTCCTGGAGATTTGGAAGTTCGTGGCGCCGGGACTGTATGAAGCTGAGCGGCGGCTGGCCCGGCCTTTTGTCATTTTTGCCACGTTCTTTTTCCTCGCGGGCGGCTATTTTTGCTGGGCCGTGGTTTTTCGCATCGGTTACGCCTTTTTTCTCCATGAATACGCCACAATCGGAGTGACACCCACCATCCGCATTAGCGAATACCTGAGTTTTTCGGCCAAACTTCTGCTGGCGTTCGGCGTCACCTTCGAGATGCCGATCTTCGCCTTTTTCTTCACGCGCCTGGGCCTGATCGACTACCGCATGATGGCCCATTATTTCCGCTACGCGCTGCTTGGCATTTTTGTGTTCGCGCTGGCACTGATGCCGCCAGACGCCGTCTCTCCATTTCTGCTCGCCATACCGCTGCTCGCCTTGTACGGTCTAAGTATCGGCGTCTCGTACGTTTTTCGGATTCGGGGGGAAGTCGTGGCTGACGCCGCCACGGAAGGACCGGAAGCCCTCTGAGCCAAAACACGGCCCTCAAGCGGAAAGGCGGCACATGGCAATTCTGCAACATTCGCCCACGGCGACCGGCGCTCCAGGGATTGCGCCGCGCTGGACCCATAGCGCCAAGGACATCATCGGCACCGCATATTCGACTTCGAGCCACCTCTGGTTCACTATTTCCCAAGGTGTCATCAGCGAAATTTATTTCCCTACCATCGATCGGCCACAAGTGCGCGATCTGCAATTCCTGGTCAGCGATGGCGAGACGTTTTTTCACGACACGCATCGTAATCTGCGAAGTTCGATTGAATACCTGGGCGAACACGGGCTCGGCGTGCGGGTTATCAACGCCGACCTACAGGACCGTTATCGCATCGTGATGGAGGTTATCGCCGACCCTCATCAGGCCTGCCTGCTGATAGATACGCGTCTGGAGGGGGCTGAGGACTTTCTCAAAAAACTGCATCTTTACGTGCTGCTAGCGCCACATCTTGAGGTCGGCGGATGGGCCAACAATGGCAACGTGGCGCGGCAGTCCGGGCGCGAGTTCCTCACGGCGCATAAGAACAACGTATGGCTGGCGCTGGCGGCTACAGTGCCATTCATCCGCCGTTCATGCGGTTATGTCGGCACCACCGACGGATGGCAGGACCTGGCTGCGAACTTCAAGATGGATTATCAATTCGCGGCGGCGATTAACGGTAATATCGCCCTGACCGGCGAAATCGATTTGAGCGAAGGCTATCACTTCACCTTGGGGTTGGCTTTCGGTCGCAGCCTGCATCGCGCCGTCACCACGCTTTTCCAGTCACTCGGTTTGCCCTTTGTCGAGCATAAAACGCGTTTTCTCGAGCAATGGGACCGCATCTGCCGCGATCTGTATCCGTTGGAAAAATTCACCGGCGACGGCGGCATGCTTTATCGGCGCAGCCGCGAATTGATCATGGCGCACGAGGATAAGAGTTATCCCGGCGCGCTTATCGCCTCGCTCAGCATTCCGTGGGGTGAAGCCAGGGGCGACGAGGATTTGGGTGGCTATCACCTGGTCTGGACCCGCGACATGATCAACAGCGCGACCGGGTTGCTGGCCGCCGGCGACGCCGTGACGCCCTTGCGCGCGCTGATTTATCTGGCCTGCAGCCAACGTGACGACGGCGGCTTTCCGCAGAACTTCTGGATTGACGGCGAGCCCTACTGGAGCGGCATCCAGCTCGACGAGGTCGCTTTTCCGATTATGCTCGCATGGCGCCTGCAGGCAGCGCGCGGACTAGCCGATTTCGATCCGTATGAGATGGTGATGGCGGCGGCGCACTTCCTGATCCGCCACGGCCCCGCCACGCCGCAGGAGCGTTGGGAAGAGAACAGCGGTTATTCGCCTTCGACGCTCGCCAGCAATATCGCGGCGTTGATCTGCGCGGCCGGCTTCGCCAGCCATCGCGGCGACGAAGCCTCGGCGCGCTATCTGACCGAATATGCCGATTTCCTCGAATCGCACGTCGAGGCGTGGACGGTGACGAATACGGGCGTGCTGGTTCCAGCCATCTCGCGCCATTACATCCGCATCAATCCCGAGAATGTAAACGACGTCACGCCTAACGAAGACCCGGACCGCGGGATGGTGACGATACGCAATCGTCCACCAGGAGAACCATGGCAATTTCCCGCGGCCGAGATCGTCGACGCCGGCTTTCTCGAGTTGGTCCGCTACGGTATCCGGCGCGCCAACGACCCGCTGATGGAGGATTCGCTGCGCGTGATCGATTCGGTGTTGAAGGTCGATTTACCCGCCGGCCCATGCTGGAAGCGCTATACCCACGACGGCTATGGTCAGCGCGCCGATGGCGGACCCTTCAAAGGATGGGGCGTCGGGCGGCCGTGGCCACTGCTCACCGGGGAGCGGGGCCATTATGAACTGGCGGCCGGCCGCGAGCCGACGGTTTATTTGCGCGCCATCGAGCGATTTGCGACCGCGACCCGGCTTCTGCCTGAACAGGTGTGGGATCAACCCGACCTGCCCGGCTCGTTGATGTACCTGGGACGGCCGACCGGCAGCGCGATGCCTCTGATGTGGGCGCATGCTGAATATATCAAGTTGCTGCGCTCGGCCGCCGACGGCGAACTGTTCGATCTGATTCCAGAGGTGGCGGAGCGTTATCGCAACGGCCGTAAGCGGCGTCCGCTGGAAATTTGGAAGACGAATCGGCAGGTGTGCGCCATCACCGCCGGCGCGACACTGCGCGTGCAGGCTGTCAAGCCCTTCCTGCTACATTGGACGAATGACGAATGGCGCACCGCGCGTGACAACCCCTCAAGTCCGGTCGCACTCGGCTTTCATTTCGTCGATCTGGCAACCAAAACGGGCGAACGCGCGCCGCTGCGATTCACTTTCAGATGGTGCGACGGTGATCGCTGGGAAGGGCGCGACTACGCGGTCGGGCTCAAAGGCACCACGTAACAGTCCAAGACGCAGCTCGCAGACTCGTTGTCCTGAACGCGACTCGCTGACTCGTTCGCTCGGCTCCGCTTCGCTCCGCCTGGTGTGCTCGCTTCTCCGCACAGAGCGGCTCCGCTGGTGGCGCTCGGAATGACAGAAAAACAAAATCTTCACACACTCTCAGGGTAAACTCCGATTTACCGCTTCGACAGCCTCCGCTCGAAATGACAGCCATGGCTTGCGAGGAGAGTTCCCGCGCAACTGGTGCGACGGTGATCGCCGGGAAGGTCGCGCCTAGGCGGTCGAACTCAGAGGATTCCATCGCGATTCGTAACTGCGATCCCCAAGCTAGCGCATAACCTCGGTAAGACCGCCGGGAGTTGTATAACGCTCGATATCCTCGTATTCCTTGGGCGCATCCTGGTTTATCAGAACGTCATAGCCATGACCGTCGGCGGGTCCGGAATAGGTCGCATGATGATCGTCCAGATCCCAATAATGCGAATACTGTGCGCCAGATAAGTTCTGCATCCCGATGCCCGGAACCTTGAGCACGATGGGCTGCAGCAGCGCCACCTTCCACAGCTTCATCTTCGCATTGTAGAGATCTTCCCACAGCGCGCCGTAAAATTGTTTGTCGATATACATGATGCGTTTGCCATAGCAATAGCCCTGCGCTCTCGCCGGAATTTTTCGCACGTCGATGACATAGACGTCGCGCAACTCCCATTTCCCCCACCCCGGCTTCGGCCATCCCAACGCCATGTCGTAATCCTCGGGGAAGCGCCCGCCCGCCGTGCCCACGTTCATTTGCGAGAGAATTTTTCTCTCACCAGCCAAGGTAGCGTTAAATTCCGGAATATTGCCGTTAAAGCCGAAGCGCCCGTCATCCGGCGTGGTGTCGGACCCCGATGTGGCGCATCGCGCGGCCGACGATAAACGTTCCGTACGTCTGAGGGCCGGTTTGAATTCGAAGATGTCCTGCGGCTTGCTCAAGTCCGCATAGCCAATGGTTAGCGTTGTCGTATATTTCGCCTGTTCAGGCTCCTCGACCATCGCCCAGATAGTGTAGAACTTGCCCTCGCCACCGGGAATCGTGGCCAGCACGCCAGCGTCGGTGTTGAATGAAAGCTGGCGATAAACCCACAACGATTTGAGGCAGTTGATGCTGCCGTATGGGTCCTGGGTACAGGAAAAGCCCAGATTATCGGGAGTGTTGACGACCAGATGAGGAAAATAGCGGTACCAATAATCGGCGAGAATTTTCCATCCCTGATCCGGTGCCGCTGGTTTGGGGAACGGCACGCCACCACCATAGCCAGTGAGCGTGCGGCCGCCATCGGGCAGTGCGACGATCCTGGTTTGGCTTGAGAACTTCTCCGTCGCCGCAAGGTAGTTCTTTGGCAACGGATTGATCACGGTCGGCCCTACCACCATCCGCACATCCGGCGGCATTTTCCAGAAATAGCGGCCTTCAAAAAGCGCGACCATTCCGTCCGGCATGAACTGCTTGAACTGCCGCCAGTTCTCCATCGTGATGGCCGTGCCGGGGTCAATCGTCGCTGGAGCTGACTTCGCATTCGCAACAGTTGAAATCGCGGCTGCGCGCCCTGAAGGATTCGCAGCGAACGCGACCTCAGCTTTCAGCAGCGTTAATCCCAATGAGACAAGAATCAACGCCAGGCACAAAATACCGATGCGAACCCATTCAGATCTCATCCTCACGCGCCTCCGACGATACGAATTGCGCAAGCGATGGATCATTTCAAGCGGAATTTGAGGTTGTAGCTCCTCTAATCAGACCTCAAGGCAACAAAATCATCGCAGGCACTCACATCAAACGCCGAATCGAGAAGCTCGCGGCGAGCGAATCAATCAGCGCGTTGATATCCCCCGACGATTCGGGCGCGAAATAAAGCTTCAAATGATGAAGCGTCGGATTTTCGGTGCGCAGCGTCGCCAGATTGTCATATGATTCGATAATCGCCTTGAACAATGCGATTTGCACTGGCGCGATTTCGAGTACTATGGTTTCCATCACGAGGTCTCGCTCATCTTACGTCATTTGCGGTGTGTCCGGCTGACGGAAGTCGTTCCCGGCTTCACTCGCCAATTGGCCCGGATGCCTCCTTGGCGCCAGCTATGCGCACAACGGTTCGCTTACCGCAATGCTGGCGCAGGGTGGACTATGCCGCCCGGCCAGCCTAGATTCTAGCCAATGGCGCCGCCGCGTTTGATCTTTGTGACCGGCAAGGGCGGCACGGGCAAAAGCACGGTCGCCGCCGCCTTGGCGAGCGCCCTCTCGCGCATCCAGCGCACCACGCTTGCCGAACTCGAAGGGCGGCCGCTGACGGCGCATGCTTTGGTCGATCACGACGGCGCCGAGCCGGCCCGCAATCATCTCGAAGTCACGGCGCTGAGCGCGCGCGCCGAACTGGAAGGCTTCATTCAGCGTATCGTGCCGCTCAAGGCAATTTCCCGGCGGATGCTCAAGAGCCGCACATTTGGCTACGTTACCGCCGCACTGCCGGGGCTGGAAGCTTTTCTGATGTTGGAACGCTTGCGCCTGATGGCGACAAACGCCGCACTCGAGGATCGCTTTATCGTGATCGACGGGCCGGCGACTGGCGGGGCGCTCGAGTTGCTTTCCGTCCAAAGCGGCATCAAGGCACTCGCACCGTTTGGTACATTGAATCGGCTCGCGGTCCAAGTCGGCGAATTTCTCAACGACCCCACCCTTTTCGCCGTGTTGTTGACCGTATCTCCTGAAGAACTCGCGGTGCGCGAGACGCTGCAGGCGGTGACAACCCTGCGTGAAAAGCTCGGCATTGAATGTCTCGCCACGGTGCTCAATGGCGTTGCCACAAGTCCCTTCAGCGAAGCGGAAATCGCGGCTCTCAAAGCCGCGGGCCCGCTCGCCGAAATCGCCGTCCGCAGGCGCGCGATGGCGGAAGCGGCGGGATGCGCGCGGCGCGAGCTTCGGCGCGCGGGAATGCCGCTGGTGGAATTGCCGATGCTGTTTGAAACTGTGCTGGGCCGAGCGCAACTTGGACGACTCAGCCTCGTGCTTGCGGACGCGCTCGTAAAATTATGAAGGTTGACCCACTCGCGCTGGAGGCGCACCGCCTGGTGATCTGTCTGGGGCCGGGCGGGGTTGGTAAAACCACCTTGAGCGCGGCACTGGCATTGCGTGCGGCTCTTTCCGGGCGAAGTGTGGACGTCATGACGGTGGATCCGGCGCCACGCCTGCTGGATGCGCTCGGGCTGGAAGACGACCGCGCGACGCCGCAGCCGGTTCCTCTGGCTGGACTCGGCGCCAGGCGTGGCGGCAAATTGCGCGCGCTCAAGCTCGACCCAAAGCGCACCTTTGATGAGCTGGTCGCCCAATATGCGTCGTCACCCGCGGCGCGCGACGCGATCTTGTCCGATCGCATTTATCACAATATCTCGAATGCGCTGGCCGGAGTGGGCGACTACATGGCGATGGAGCGGCTGCTCCAGCTTCATCTGGACCGCCCGGCGGGGTTGATTGTGCTCGACACGCCGCCGGCGCGCGACGCCATTGATTTTCTCGACGCCCCGCATCGTATGCTCAACCTGCTGGACTCGCGCGCGATCACATTGTTGGGGACTTCGCGCGAGTTAATGCGCCGGCCGCTGGCGGTGTTCGATATTGCGGCGCGCGCGGTGCTCGCCGCTTTCGATCGTTTGACCGGACTGCGTCTGTTGAAGGACGTGCAGGCCTTCGTGGGTCATTTTGACGGCATGTACAGAGGCTTCGCCGACCGGGCCGCACGCGCGCAAGAGTTGCTTCGCGCTGATTCCAGTCTGGTCGTGTTGATCACCAACGCCCAGGCTGAGCGCGTGGAGCAAGCGGGCACCTTTATCGAGGCGCTCGAAAAGCTTGGACTGAAACTCGGCGCGGTGGTGGTCAACCGCATGATGCCACCGTTGCCCGAGGCCGCCGCCCTGGCGCATGCGGAATTACCTGCGGCGCTGCGGCGCAAGCTGATGCGCAATCTGGAGGATTTCGCCGCGCTCAAGCGGCGTGAGACAGTCGCGTTTGATTCATTGCGTCGGGCAATGCCGCCCAACGTCTCCGTCCTTATCGCGCCCGAACTCGGCCACACGCCGCGTTCGTTGATTGAACTGGCCGAGATCGCCACGAGCCTTAAAGCCGTGTGACCGTCGCGATCCTACTCGCTGGTATTTTTCGGCTTGCGTCTGGATTTGCCGCCGCGGGGGGTGGCGGGCGGTGTGGAATGCTCCAGTTGCTCCACCATCCGGTCGACCTTCATGCTAAGGTTTACGAGCTGGCCATTGAGGTGGTCGAGGCGGGCCTTGAGCTCGCGCACATCGCGTTTGGAGGGGATGTTGACGAAATCCAAAACCGTCTCGACGTTGCGGTCGAAGGTGCCTTTATTGGCCAATAATCGTTCGCCCGCACGCCCCATCCGACGACGAAGATTATCGTTGGCCATCGCTTCACTGAAAAAACTGCTGACACCCTCCTCGCTCATTTGGCGCAGTTTCGCGATCAGGCTTTCCACGTCTTTACGTGCCATTGTGTTTAACTATAGCGAGGCTGGGTATATAGGCAAACTATGACCGTGCTGGCCCAGATCATCGGGTTCGCCTCGGGTTTCGCCCTGATGCGCTATCACGAGGGGACGCTCTCGTTGTTGGCCACGTCGTTGATGGTGGACGCGGCACTGGCGCCGCTCACCGCGATTATCGCCGCGCGGCGCGGGCGCCGGATCGCGCTGTGGGCGGTGCTGGGATTCCTTTTCGGCATGTGGGCGCTCGCGGTGGTGCTGCTGTTCAAGCCACGCGCCGCCAATCCGGGCCAGGCCAGTCCGGATTATCCGCCAGCTTCCGACGCCGCTTGAGCCAAGCCAGCGCCGGAGCGAAAACCGCACGCTCCGCATAGCTACCGCAAATCACGTCCAGATGGCCCCACCCGCGCAAGCTGATGACGCGCACGTCCGAACTGCCTGTCGCATGCGCCGACCGTGCGACCTGTTTTGGCCATTGCGGCGAAATATTGGTGCTGCTGAACGCCATCACGGGAATTCGCGAAGATCCGAGCGTCTTCATCCGCGCCGGTGTGAACGGCGCTTCGTAGTCCTGCACGGCCGGCCAATAACGGTCGAAAATTGTCAGTTGCCGCGCCAGCACCGCGGGATCGGAAAATCCGCCAAGCGCGTTGGCCAACCCGCCGTGCCCGCCGAAGCTCGCCGAATCGTACAGGACATGGGCAAGATTATCGGCGGCGTTCCGGTATTTTCTCAGCGGCGCGGGACCGTTGGGATTGCGAATGACGTCCTCGAGCAGCGCCCGCCGCAACTGGTAGGTCAGGTGCTTGCCGCCGATATCGTCAACGATGCGGCCCGGCGGCGGCGTGCCGGCCACACGATGGGGTATCCATCCGTCGAAAAGGAGGAGACCTTCGACGTTTTGCGGATGCTGTGCCGCGTACAGATAGGCGAAGCTGACGCCGCGACTGAAACCTGACAAAAAAATCCGACGCCGCCCGGTCGTCGCTATAATAAAGCGCACCGCCGCGTCAATGTCGGACTCGAACACCGCGTCGGTCCATCCGCGCAGCTCGCCGAGCCTTGCACTTGGCGTGTCGGGCGGGATGAAATGCGTGCGGTAATCGAACGACCAGAAATCAACCCCATGCGCTGCCATATAAAGCGGAAGCGAGTACCGCGCATTGTCGATCGCGACCTCGCCATTCATGTTGGTCCCGGGCAGATACAATACGACGATGGCCGGCTTGACTGGCGGCTTGAGACCGCGATGCAGGCGCCGAAGCCCAATGCGATCAAACGGCGAGGGACCGCGCCGGGCCTCAAAGGTCCATTGGTGAACCCGCGGGGTACTTTCGAATGAACGTACCGTTCCAACCTGTACGAAATGCGCAGCCAAGGTGGTTGCGATTCCCCCGGAATGCGCCGACGCGACGATCGCCGTCAGCGCACCCGCGATTACGACCGCGCTGCTTAAATGGATACGATGAAGCGGTGATGGATTTTTCATGAGGCGCAATCCGCATGGCGTGATTCAAGGCAAAGCGCACTGATGGCACATTGCGGATGGTCGCATCAACCAGATTTTGCTTCCCTGCCTGTGGTCTCGACGCGCGTGCAAACGTCAAGCGTTGACCTTGGCGGCGACGCATGCGAAACCAATTAGCAGCGAAAACCCGCGCGCGCGATCTTTGCAATCGGAGTAGACAATGGCCGAGAAAATCGACTTCGGACTCTTCTCACCCCAGGCCGGCATGTCCTTTAAGACGCTGCTCGAACGCGCTCAGCACCTGGAACAACTCGGTTATCATTCGATCTGGCTGGTGGACCATTTCTGGAATCGCGGTCTGCCCGAGGCCGACGTGCTGGAGTGTACCGCAACCATGAGCGCACTGGCGGCGCGGACGGAAAAACTGCGCATAGGCTCACTGGTCCTGTGCAACTCTTTCCGCAATCCGGGACTGCTCGCTAAAACCCTCTCGACTATCGACAACGTCAGTAACGGACGCGTTGAAATCGGCTTGGGAGCGGGCTGGATGGACGAGGAATACCGCGGCTACGGCTACGATTTTCCCACCATGGGTGCGCGGCTACGCCAGCTCGAAGAGGGTCTCAAAGTAATGAAGCTGCTCTTTACGGAAAAGAAGGCCAGCTTCGACGGCCGTTACTACCATCTCGCCGACGCGCTCAACCATCCCAAACCAGTCCAAAAACCCCATCCGCCCATCACGATCGGCGGCAGCGGCGAAAAGGTGATGCTGCGGATAGTGGCGCAATATGCCGATCGTTGGAACTGCCCCGCCGGTTATCGCAGCTTCGAGCATAAGCTCGCGGTGCTAAAGGAGCATTGCCAGGCGGTCGGACGCGACCTCAACACCATCAACATTTCCGAACAACTGCTGGTATGTCTGGGCGCTAACGAAGCCGAAGTCGAAGAAAAGTGGAAACTCTCGCAGCGGCTGCCCTTCTGGCGCACTGGAATCAAGGGCACGCCGCATCAGGTGATCGAACAATTGCGCGCGCGGGTGGCCAAAGGGATCACCTTCTTCACCGTCATTTTCGGCGATTTCGGACCACCACGGACTCTCGAATTGTTCGCCCGCGAGGTGATGCCCGCGTTCGCCTGATGCGCGAACGTCAATCAACCTGATCAATTGATCATTACTCGATGGTGCCGTCGAGTTATCCTTAAAGCGGGCCAGTATCAATCCATCTCCGCCTCAGGAGTAGCACGATGTTTTTGGCTACCGGTCTGGCAGGCTCGCAAAGCGTCCATAAAACTCAACTGCTCGAATTGTCGCAAGCCATTCTGCGCGGCTGCAAGCTCAAACCGCGGCAATGTTTCGGTACTTATTCCCATGGCAATTACGCTTGCGTGATCGGCGCGGCCGAAGCGGGCGGCTTTATCGGCTCGGAAGCCTATAGTTTTCTGGGTAGCTATTACTCCGCAGGCTGCCCAGCTTGCGCCGATCTCCTGGGTCGCACGTTCGGCGAATTATTGATTCATCTCAACGACAGTCATGAATGGAGCCGGGAGAGAATCGCCCATTTCGTCGAATCGCTTGGCTAGCACAAACGCTCGCCTATCAGCCGCACGGGCCCACCCGCTTGTGGCCACACGATCGAAAGGACCGCTCATTTCGCGCCCGCAAGCGGCCTTTCGTGAAGCAGGTAGTATTCCTTGATGTGGCGCGGCTCTGGGGTTCCAGCCGCCAGCTTCGGGTCGGGACACGGAGCGTTGGCGACGACGGTTAAGGGAATCTCGCCAGCCCAAACTGGCAACGCGTAATCCTCTTCCTCGTCAGTGGGCGGGCCGCTGCGCAGTTTGGCTGAAGCCTCGTTGAGTGGAATCGAAAGCACGGACGTGGCCTTCAACTCGGAGCGATTGGGCGGGCGCACTTCGTTCCAGCGTGCCGGCACCAGCCGCTCCATCAGAGAATGCAGCGCGGCCACCTTCGCTTCGGGCTCCGAAATCTCGCGCGCATTGCCAAGCACCACCACCGAACGATAGTTCATTGAATGATGATAAGCGGAACGCGCCAGCACCAGACCGTCGACCAGCGTCACCGTGACGCATACCGGCGCACCATCGCGAATCGTGCGCAACATGCGACTGGCGGCCGAGCCATGCACGATCAGCCGATCGCCAAGGCGCGCGTAGAGCGTCGGGATAACATAGGGCTGTCCTTCGACCGCGAAGCCCAGATGGCAGATGAATCCGGCGTCGAGAATCGCCTCGATAATCGAGCGATCGTAGGCGGCTCGTGACGGTTGGCGATGGATGGTGACTCGTTCGCTGGCGGGCGCGGCGCGCTTTTCCATGATTGACCCAGCTATCCGGTTAGCTGTACTATAACAACAACTTGAACGTATCACAACGATACCAGATAAAGGGCGACGGCGCCAGCGCGATCGCGGCGAGTGTCGAGCGCGCTATCATGCGCGGTGAGCTCGTCGCCGGCGCGCGGCTGCCTTCGGTCCGTGAATTGGCCATGAAACTGCGGGTCAGCACAGTCACGGTCGCCAACGCGTATAACCGTCTAAAGCTACGGGGACTGGTGACCGCCGACGGGCGTCGCGGCACCGTCGTCAGCCACGGCATCACGGTGGTGACGCGCGCGCATGTGCCGATTCCTTCCGGCGTGCGCAACCTCGCCGACGGCGGCCCCGATCCCGCGCTGGTACCGGATTGGCGTGTGGTGCTGGCGCGCCTGCGATATCAGCCCCGCACTTACGGCGAGCCCTATAATCGGCCCGAACTTTTGGAAATGGCCGCGCGCATGTTTCACGACGACGGTATCGGGCGCGGTCCGGTAGCGATTGTCAGTGGCGCGATGGACGGCCTCGAGCGGGCGCTGCAGGCGGCCCTGAGAAGCGGTGATCGCGTTGCGCTCGAGGATCCAGCCTATCATGCGGCGCTCGACCTGGTGCGCTCGCTGGGCCTGACGCCGGTTGCAGTCGCGATGGACGACTGCGGGATGCGGCCGGAGGCTTTGGCCCGCGCGCTGGAGCGCGGGGTGAACGCCGTGGTCGTGACGCCGCGCGCGCAAAATCCAACCGGCGCCGCGCTTGACCATCCGCGCGCGAAGGAATTGCACAGGATTTTGCGCGCGCATCCCGACGTCATACTGATGGAGGATGATCATGCCGGTCCGATTGCCGGAACACCCGCGCTAACGCTGGCCGAGCCCGGACGGGAGCGATGGGCGATTATTCGGTCGGTCTCCAAATGGCTCGGACCGGACTTTCGCCTCGCCTTCATGACCGGCGACGAGTTTACGATCGGCCGCGTTGAAAGCCGCCAGCATCTGGGCACGGGATGGGTCAGCCATTTGTTGCAACAGGCGGTGGTTGAAATTTTGCGCGATAAAGCGCTCGAAACGACCATCAGTACCGCCGCGCGCATTTATGAAACGCGCCGGCGCGCGCTGGTTGATGCGTTGCACACCCAGGGAATCGACGCGCGTGGGCGTTCCGGCCTTAACGTATGGGTGCCGGTGACGGAAGAGGGGACCGCGATACGCTCGCTGCTGGCGGCAGGCTGGGCGGTTTCAGCGGGCGAGCGCTTCCGCATCAACACACCGCCGGCGATACGCGTTTCGGTCGCGACGCTGAAGCCCGAAGAGGCGAAGCGGCTGGCTGCCGACCTCGCGCATGCTTTCGCGCCCTCACGTCTGATCGGCTCCGCTTAGCGACTAGACCGCGTTTGCGGGCGGGACATTGTCAAGACCAGCAAAGACGCTCTACGCAAGCCTTATCTGTCATTCCGAGCGCGGCTAGGGAACCTCTGCACGAACCCATTTGTCATTCTGAACGGAGTCTGCGAAGTGAAGAATCCCGTTAAAAAGTCCGCAAGAGCAAAAAGATCCGGGATTCTTCGCTGCGCTCAGAATGACATAATCACCCTTTGTGCAGAGCTTCCCTAGCGGAGGCGCGCTACGCGCCGAAGCGAGCAGCGAGCTGCGTATGAAAAACGAGGGGTCCCGGATCTCCTTGTTTTTTCAGGAATTTTCCGGGATTCCTCACTTCGCAGACTCCGCTCGGAATGACACCAAACCGCTTGTGCAAAGATTCCTCAGCTGGATTCCAGGTAGTTGCCGGCTTCGATGCGTAGCACTTCACCCGCCGGATTGAAAATCAGGCCGGCCGGATCATTGCCGTGGGCGACCTTTTCAATTTCCTGATTCAATTGCCGCCGGAGCATCGCGACCCCACGGTCGCTTGAAGCCAGATGCTCCTCCGAATGGAACGTGATCGCGCCTTGTCCGACCTGCGCCTCGAAATCGCCCGGCATCCGGCGATGCTCCTCCTCGGTCAATTCAAACCAGGTCTTGCCGCCGAATTTCGAGCGTTGGCGCCCTATTTCGCCATGCTCGCGCACCTTGCCGACGACGTAAATCCGATAGTTAGTATCATCAATCGGCAGTGTCCATCCGATCGAACGCGTCTGGCCGTATTCGGTAAGCCGCGGCGTGGGCACCACGCGCAAGGTGGGCAACATCACTTCAGTGACACGGCGCAGGGTATGCGCGGCTTCGAGCCGCCGCACCTGGATCGAGCGGACGCCATGCGGCGTGTATTCCCAGCTAACTTCGGGCATCAGCGCCATCTGTTCGACGAATTGCGCGCCGCTGAAACTGCCATGCAGAATCGGCACGTGAAACGGATCCATCACGTTTTCCCAATGCTGTAGCCAGTTGCACGGCACAATCGCGGGACCGCCGCTGCCGAGGCTGCTGTCGTCCGCTTCGAGAAATTCTCCCGGCGCGAGTTGCTCGAAAATGTCATAACGTGGCAAGAGCGGCTGATGTTCGGGCGGACC
Organism: Binataceae bacterium (SeqCode); assembly: GCA_050736615.1. Classification (GTDB taxonomy): domain Bacteria; phylum Desulfobacterota; class Binatia; order Binatales; family Binataceae; genus JBOHWJ01. Next base: position 29,163 of record JBOHWL010000229.1, read on the forward strand.
CAAATAGGTCCAGATCAAGCCATAGCGCTCTTCAACCGGATACCAAGGTTGGCGCACGCTGTCGCGCTTGCGTCCGCCGTCGGGCTCGCAGGGCTGCTCGAGGCAGCGCCCTTCAACGTCGAACAGCCAGCCATGGTAGCAACATCGGATGCCGCGTTCTTCCACCCGGCCATAATAGAGCGTGGTGCCTCGGTGGGCGCAGCGCGGATAGACCAGGCCTGCGCGTCCACGGCCGTCGCGGAAGAGAATCAGGTCCTCGCCTAAAATCCGTACTTTGCGCGGCGTGCCGGTCGCATCGGCGGCGAGACCGACCGGATGCCAGTAGCGCCGCAGCCATTCGCCGCACGGAGTTCCAGCCGCAACCTCGGTGATGCTGGCGTCATAGCCGGGTGCGTGGCGGCCATAGGCGCGACCTTGCGAAGCTTCGGCTCCAGATGTTGCCATGATTTCCCGCATTCTCCCGATAGAGTCGGTTTCTCGATTCATACGCCCGGTGCCCCGCAACGCACAAATCGATAAATAAACGGCGGATCGAATGACCCGCCGCTTATACGAACCGAGACCCGCCTCGAATAGTGAGGCGTGGCGTTAATTATTCAGGCCGCGACTTTCGTGGTGCCGCGAAAGGCATCCTGATTAGGGTCGCTGACGTATCGAATTGGAGCCAACGAAACATCCGCGATCGCATAGCTGGCCGAGATCGGATAATCAGCGCGCAACTTGTTGCCCGCCGCCCATGCCTGCGAATCCAGCGTGATGATATGCGGTCGGCCGCGCTCGGCCTTCTTGAAGACCCACTCGGGATCAATCTGCACGACCACCAGCTTGCCGTCTTCGTGATTGCGGCATAGCTGCATACTGGAGACATACTGGATATCCCCGCCCGAGATAAAATCACGGTCGAGCATCTCCATCTCGAGCACGGTCTTACCACCAGCCTTTACCCGTCCAACCACGCGATCGTGAAACGCGCGCAAGTACACATCGCCGGTCTCGGCTGGATAACCCCAACGACGGGCCAATTCGCGCGCGGCCGCCTCGGTACTGACGTAACTGCGCAGGGTGAAACCGCGCGGACGCACTCCCGCGCGGCATCCGACGCGCACCTCGGCGATCGTGAAGGGTCCGACGGGGCTGTCTGGATAACGAGTGATATTGAACACGCCATAGGCCGGGATCACAGGGCGCAATGTGACCGGCAGCAGGCTGGTGATGGTTTCATTATCGATTTCGTAATGGATATGCAGGATTTGCGCGTCTTTGAGTTGCCACGCTTCGGTTTTGAAGCCGTGGATCTCTTTAACATTGGACGCGAAGGCCTGAACATCCATGCTTCCCGACAGCGGCATTAGCGGCCACCTCCCGCAGCGGCGGCTTGCGCGCCGCCCTGTTGAAAATGCGGCATCACATGCTTGGCGAAGGTGCGCAGGCTTTCGAGCACCCGCTCCTGCGGCACGGTTTCGAGCGCGTTAAGCAGGAAATTGATGCGATCGACGCCCGCCGATTCCCATCGCTTGCACGCGCGCAACACGCGCTCGGGATCGCCGATTGCGATGCCTTCGGGCACGCCGGCTTCATCACCTGGACCGGAAGCCTCGCGGCGCAGGGTCGGCAGCAAGCCCAGCGACGGATAAGACTTGGTCGGGTAGGCTTCGCGCGCCGCCAGCAATTGCGCGGCGAGAAAAGTGAACGTGCCGAGCAGGCGGCGGCCGGTCTTGTTGCCGGTCTCGGTATCCTCGTGACAATAGAGGAAATTGACCGTGCTGACCTGCTCGTTGACGAACTCACCGACCGGCTCACAATTGGCAATGATTTTATGATACTGCTGAACCTTCTCTTCCTGCTCCTTCACGCCGCCGAAGGTCAGACCCAACGCGCCCATGCCGCGTTCAGCCGCGTCGATTTCAGTTCCCGGGCTGGTCACCGCGACCCACATCGGCGGATGGGGTTTTTGATAGGGCTTGGGGAGAATCGCGCGCACTGGCATCGACCACGAGCGGCCCTGGTAACCGAAGCGCTCCTGTGTCCACATCTTGGGCAGGCAGCGAACGAATTCGTCCCAGGTACGTTTGGTCTCGTCAGGATTGGCGCGGAAACCGCCCAGTTCGTTCCAAGTCGCGGAACGGCCCGTACCCACTTCGATCCGTCCGCCGGAAATAATATCCAGCGTCGCGGTGCGTTCGGCGATTTTAACCGGATGATTGAACTCGGGCACGCAGACCACGATACCGTGGCCGACCCGCATCTTCTTGGTCTTCATGGCACAGGCGGTGAGGAAGATTTCGGGAGCCGAGCAATGGGAGTATTCCTCAAGGAAGTGATGCTCGACGGCCCATACTGAGTCGAAGCCAAGTTCGTCGGCGAGCGCGACCTGTTCCAGGCAATTGTCGAACACCCGCTTTTCGGTTTCGCGCTCCCATGGCCGCGGCACCGAGATTTCATAAAAAATACCGAATTTCATATGCTTACCTCCCGCTTATCGGTCGTTTAGCGCAATCGCTCTGTAAGCGAAAGGCCCGCCACAGGGTGGATGGATCGCAATCCGCCCACCGGATGGGTACCCGCTCAAGCGCCAACCGCTTGCAAGTCGGAGCCCTTCCGCTCATTGCCCAACGCAATCACGATAGCACTGAGGGCCAAAACCGTCGAGGCGACCAGCGCCAGGGCGCCGCCATAGGTCAGATGCCGCGCCAGAATCGCCTCGACCAGCGCGGCATTGCCGGCGATCAGTACGCCGATCTGGTATGCGAGCCCCGGAAACAAGCCGCGCACCTCCGGCGGTGAGAGCTCGATTAGATGGGCGGGAATCACACCCCAGGCCCCTTGCACCACGAATTGCATCAGGAAGGCACCCACGGTGAGGATTGCCAGCGAGCGCGGGAAAATCCACAGCGGCACCAGCACCAGGCCGATCAGCACCGCGAGAATCATCGCGCGCCGCCTGCCCCAATGGTCCGAAAGATAGCCGAAGACCAGCCCGCCAATCAGCGCCCCAACGTTGTAGATAATCGCAATCGTCGCGACGGTATGCGGATCAAGC
>JBOHWL010000230.1:0-2496 GCA_050736615.1 Binataceae bacterium (SeqCode)
GATCGCGTCGAGCATGCCGTGGCTCATCAGAAATTCGGCGGTCTGGAAATCCTCCGGCAACTGCTGATTGGTGGTCTGCTCGATTACGCGCCGTCCGGCAAACCCGATTACCGCGCCCGGCTCCGCAATATTCAGGTCGCCCAGACTGGCGAACGAGGCCGCCACGCCGCCGGTGGTCGCAAAGCACCGGGATATACGACAGGGCACTTTCGCAATGTGGTGATTACTAAAATCGAAAGATGTTAACGATTGCTTCTAGGCGATTACATAGGATAATTCTGTGCCCGTTCATCAAGGTTCGAGGCATCAGGGCAAAGCGCCTCCGCCTCCAAACGTGAATCGGCGAGGCGAATGACGCGAACGAAACAAAGGGAGGGGAGCACTCATGTTTGAGGCTTATAATGGCGTTACCGGCGCGCAGCATCAGGCTAACTTCAACCGGCTGGCCGCGCAGGGTTTCAGAATGATTTCTCTCAGTGTCTACGGCGCTCCAGGAGACCCTCGCTACGCGGCGGTCTGGATAAAGCGGCCGGGCTCTCAATGGGTGGCCGTACACGGCGTTAATAGCGAGGGCTATCAAGCTTTCTTTAATACATACACGGCGCAGGGCTACGCACCGGTCATCGTGTCTGCGACGGGAACGATCAGCGATTCGATTTTCGCCGCGGCCTTCGAGAAGGGAATAGCCGGCGCCTGGACGGCAAAGCATGACATGACCTCCGGTCTCCCCTCTCAAGTCGGCACATTCCAGTACCAAAACTCCCTCGCTCTTGCGGCGAACATGATGCTGCGCTCCGTGGCGATTTATGGAACCTCTAGCGACCGGCGGTATGCGGCGGTGTGGCAGGCCAATCCCGCCTACGTTAAATGGCACGTGCATGAGGCTAATACGGCTTCGACCTACCAGACCATCTTCAACGCGGAAACCGCCTTGCCGGGCTACCGGATCGCCGGTTATCGTCCAGCGTATGTGACGCTCGCCGGCGACCAAATTTATTGTTCGGTTTTCAAGGACGATGTGGTTGGGCCATGGGTGGCCAGGCACGGCATGACCGCAGCCGAATACCAAAGGGAATTCGAGCAGCAAAAGGCCGCTGATCTCTATCCGATTTGCGTGCAGGGGGGTGGCTTGGGTCAGAGCGTCCGCTATGCGGCAATTTTCGCCCATCGTGACATTCCGCTCGCAAGAGAATGGTCGGTGGAAGGCGCCGCTGTTCCCGCTCTGGCGGGCCTGGATCAAGCGATGCGCGACTTCATGCAAGCCAACGGCGTGCGCGCGGCGCAGTTGGCGGTCGGGAAAAACGGCATGATCAAATTCGCACGCGGGTACGCCTGGGCGGAACCTGGCTACAGCGTAAAAGCGTCAGACCGGTTTTTGCTCGCGAGTTGCAGCAAAATGTTTCTCGAAGCGGCGGTGCAATCGCTCTACGACGCCAAAAAGCTGGCGCCGAACACCGCCGTGTATCCGTTGCTGGGGTTTTCACGTCCCGCTGACCCCCGCAGCGACACCATCACCATTCAACAGCTTCTCGATCACACCGGCGGCTACAATGATAACCCAAAAAGTCAGGGCGGGTCGGGATTCGATCCGACTTATTCGATGCGCACTATCGCGCTGGACCTTGGGCTAAACCATCCAGTGACCAAGCTCGAGGTGGCGCGGTACATGTACGCGAGACCGCTGGATTTCACGCCGGGAACCATTAGCAAATATTCAAATTATGGCTATCTGCTGGCCAGCGCGGTGGTTGAGAAGATCGCCAATACGGACTATTTCGATTACGTAAAAACGGCCTTGCTACAGCCGGTTGGGATCGACGAAGTGGAAGTCTTTTCGACGCTGGCCGCCAAGCGAACGTCGGATGAAGCAATCGCCGAAGACCAGGGATTCGGCGGCGACCCGCTAAACCTGAACTCAGACCTGCAAATTCCCCAGGTTTATGGCGGCGACGGCGAAATCAATGAAGTAGGCACGGCAAACGCCGGGACGGCCGCCTCCGCCCGGGCTCTCACTCAATTCATTCATCTACACGCGGTTTGGGGAAATGGGCCACGCGCCGCCAACTTCGCACGCTCCGGCAGCACGCCGGGCGCCTCGTCACTTGCGGTCTCACGCGGTGACGGCATCGATTGGGCCTACGTAATCAACACGAGAGACTGGCCGCCGGCGTCGTCTCAAACTCTCGACATACTGACAAACGCGATCACCCACGTATTGGATACGGCAACTATTCCATAATCGAGATGTTGCGACGCGGCAGTGGGCGCGAGCGCTCAGTCATTCCTTGCTGAGCGCCTCGCGCACCTTTAGCCGCGGCTTTTGCGCGCGAGCTGCACGCACCGGCGGGCGCAGTATCGTGAGCAGATGGCCCAGCACGAAGCGCATCCGATGGCGCGGCACGATCGCGTCGAGCATGCCGTGGCTCATCAGAAATTCGGCGGTCTGGAAATCCTCCGGCAACTGCTGATTGGTGGTCTGCTCGATTACGCGCCGTC
>JBOHWL010000231.1:0-18998 GCA_050736615.1 Binataceae bacterium (SeqCode)
AGTGAGATTTCGTCGGTCAGGCGTGCGAAGGTGACTGTGAGCGGCATTCCGATTGCCACCTGTTCGGGTGGACAGCCGATGATGTTGGTCATCATCGTCGGGCCTTCCTCCAACGTCACCAGCGCGACGACGTAAGGCACCTCATCGGCGAAAGCGGGTGAGACCGGACGCCGCACAATCGTGAACGACAGCACCGTCGCGCGTCCCGAAGCTTTAATCCACGCAACCCGTTCGCTCAGGCATTGTGAACAATACAGCCGGGGGAAGAACTGATAGTGCCTGCATTCGGCACAGCGCTGAATGAGTAATTCACCACGCGCGCATCCTTCCCAATACGGACGCGTCTCGGCGGTCGGCGTGGGCACAGGCTTTCGCGTCGGTTCGCCCATTAGCAGGCCGTTGATAGATCACAGGCTGCACCCCCTCTCTTTCTCCCCCGCAAAAAGCGCGAAAGAGAAGCTTGAGGAGCGAAGCCGTCTTCACCCAGGGCGTTGAGAACGCTCGGGCATCCAGTCGTAATGATCATGCCTTTTTCAACACCCTGTTTAGACGCGCATGAGGATCGCGGTGATAAAGGAGCGTGCGCTCCCGCCAAATATCCCGAGCATCGCGAGCACTCTTCCTGCCGCCGTCATGGAATGCCGCGTTCATTCCCAAAGACTGCCGTGCAATGGCTCGACATGAACCCTCCCTGCCCATGCACCAGCGCGACGCGCGCATCCTTGACCTGGCGCGGACCACATTCGCCGCGCAATTGCCGCACCGCTTCGGTTATCGAAAACAACGATCCGGGATGACCGGGATGACAATGCGACAGCAGACCGCCGTGTGTATTGATCGGCAACTCACCGCCGAGCTCGATACGGCCATGCTCGACAAACGCGCCGCCTTCGCCTTTTTTGCAAAAACCCAAGTCCTCGAGTTCGATGATCACCACCGGCGTAAAGCAATCGTAAAGCTCGGCCACGTCGATATCGCGCGGCGCGAGTCCCGCCATCTCATAGGCGCGCACGCCAGCTTCTTTGGCGGCCGAAGTGGTAAGGCTATGGGCCTGACTCAGATGCTCGTGCGAATGGCCTTCACCAATCCCGAGCAGATAGGCAGGTTTGCTTTTAAAATCGCGCGCGCGTTCCGCCGACGTTATCACGATGGCGGCGCCGCCGTCGCTGACCAGCGAACAGTCCAGCAGATGCAAGGGATCGCTGATCATGCGTGAGTTAAGCACGTCATCCACGCTGATCGGCTTGCGCATCTGCGCGGCCGGATTGAGCGCCGCATGCTTGCGACATGCGACCGCGACCGCCGCGCGCTGTTCCGCCGTGGTGCCAAAGGCGTGCGCATGCGCCTGCGCGATTAGCGCATAAAAAGCCGGGATCGGCGGACCGTACGGACGTTCGAATTGCGGATGTCCCGCCCCGGCCATTGCCTCAATCGCCTTGTCGCGCGAGAGTCCCGACAACTGGCTATCGGCCATGGTGAGCAGGATCGTATGGCACATTCCAGTCGCGATGGCGGCGGCCGCGTGATGAAGCATCGCGAGCGTGGTGCCACCGCCCGACGGCGCCGTCATACAGTAGCGCGGGAAGATTTGCATGTACTCAGCGATCATCTCGGCGTGATACATGTACGGCTCCGCGAATGAGACGCAAGTGATTAGTCCATCGACGTCCGCCTTGGTGATGCCAGCGTCTGCGAGCGCGAGCCGCGCCGCTTTTACATAGAGCTGGGTAGCGCTCAGATGGGGCACGACGCCGACTTCAGTGTCAGCCGCGCCGACGATTGCGATCTTGTTTCTGAGCGAACCCGTGGCGGATTCCCCGTTCACTCAACGTCCTTGAGAGCGCTGGCCTGGTGAGTCGCTAATTCATGGGGAACCCGAACACTCGCGCGACGTTGTCATGCACCATTTTGCGCGTGTCGGCTTCCGGGATGCCGGCGAAGTTGTGGGCCACCTTCTTGCGCGAGTATGGCCACACGCCCTCGGTATGCGGATAATCTGAACCCCACATGAGATTATCGACGCCGATCATGTCCCGCGTCAGCACGCCGGCGCGATCGTCCTCGAAGGTGGCGAAGAACTGCCGATGGAAATAGAAGCTGGGCGTTTCCGATAATTTCGGCTGCATCCAGCTATGATGATCGTCCCACCAATGGTCCATGAACTGCAGCACCGACGCGATCCATCCGATGCCGCCCTCGACCATCGACCATTTGAGTTGTGGAAATCGCGCCGGCGCGCCGCCCCAGATAAGCCGCATGACGGTATCGTACATGCCGAACTTGATTACACCGACGTTGATGCCGCCGGCGCCTGGTCCATGCGCGATGCCGTAAGGTTCGCGTCCGCTCAGGTGCATGCTGGCGACCAGGTTAAGATCCTGCAGGGCGGCCCATAACGCGTCCCATTCGGCCAGGTTGTAAGGGCGATCGTCAACCCATGCGGGCAACATCACGGTCGCGAGTCCCATTTTGGCGGCGCGTTCGGCTTCTTTCACCGCCCATTCGATGGATCCGCGATTCGGCAGCATCGCGGCGCCTTTCAAACGTCGCGGATAGACCGCGCAATACTCGGCGAGCCAATCGTTGTAGGCGCGGCAGGCGGCATAAATGTATTCGGGATCAGGCGCGCGCACGATATGAAGACCGACGCCGGGATAGATGACCTCGCCCGACACGCCGTCGAGGTCCTGGTCTTTCAAACGTTCATGAGGATCCCATGAACCGGGGCGATTCTGCTCATAGTGATAGCCCGTTGGCAGCGGGATTTCGACGCCCTGCGCTTTGAGGTCGGCCATCGGACCCTCGAAGGCCAGGGGTCGAGGCCGCATACCTTCGATCACGATGTAATCGCCGCTTTCGTCTAGCTCGCGGATGCGCGGCGCTTTGGCCCGCCATTTTTCATCCATGCGCGTTTCCCATAAATCGCGCGGCTCCATCACGTGCGAATCCGCGGAAAGCAGCCGCTTCGAGTATTCTTGCGCGCTCATAGAACCTCCGTGGCGCCAGCACCTGTGCGATCCTACGCAAAATGCCGTGCCACCGACAAACGCGTTATGCCGCGGGATCGGGCGCTGCCAATGCCGCCTTATCTTGTGTCAGCCCCTTGGCGCTGAAGCGCCCCGCTAGTGTAGATTGGCGGTTTGACCGCGTGATGCCTAGCTCGTTTGGAGAAGACGGTGCGCGAACGCTTCATGATTTACTTGAAACAACGATGCGGGCGCATGCGATAAACATCATACCAGGCAGGTGATCATACGATGGGATTACGGACGGCTGATCAATATAAACAGTCACTGCGCGACGGGCGCGCGGTTTATTTCAGAGGCGAGAAAGTTGCCGACGTAACCACGCATCCGGTCATCGGCATCGCGGTCGAGCATGCGTGCATCGATTACCGCATGGCCGAGGACCCCAATTACCGCGGCCTGGCAGTGGTCGAGGATGGCGGCCAGCCCTACAGCCGTTATTTTCATCTGCCGCGCAATGCGGACGACCTGCTCAAACGCAGCCAACTGATTGCCGCCTCGACGCGCGAAGGCGCCACACTGGTGATCCTGATCAAGGAAATCGGCACGGACGCGCTGCTCGCGCTGCATATCATCGGTGAGCGATTGGCCGCCGCGGGCAAACCGGAATACCGCGAACGCATTCACCAATACTATCGTCATTGCCGCGACCATGATCTCGCGCTTGCGGTCGCGCAGACCGACGTCAAGGGCGATCGTTCCCTCGCGCCCACCGCGCAGGAACATCCCGACTACTATGTGCGCGTGGTCGAGGAGCGCGCCGATGGGGTGGTCGTGCGCGGCGCCAAGGTCCACACCTCGGTTTCGACCAACACCAATGAGGTGATCGTACTGCCGACGCGCGCGATGCGCGCTGAAGACAAGGCCTACGCCATCGCCTTCGCACTGCCGATCAATACGCCGGGCCTGAAGCTTATCGCAAGCCCTCACGGTAGTAGTAAAAAGGACGCCTTCGAGCATCCGATCAGCGCACGCCACAAAATGATGGAGACGCTGACGGTGTTTGACGATGTCTTCGTGCCCAACGAGCGCATCTTTCTCAAAGGCGAGACCGATTTCGCCGGGCTGCTGGCGCTGACCTTCGTGCGCTACCATCGTTTTACCGCAGTCTCGTACAAACTGCCGCTGCTCGAATTGCTGGCGGGCGCGGGTTACGCCATCGCCGAGGCTAACGGCGTCGCGCGCGCCGCCCACGTGCGCGACAAGCTCACCCATCTGGCCGCTTATCACACGATCGTGCGCGGATTGATCGAGCATGCGGCGGCGGCCTGTACCATCGAGGACGGCGGGCTCGCGGTGCCTAATACGCTGCTCACCAACGTCGCCAAATATCACTTCGCCCACAATTATCATCAGGCGGTCCAGATCGTGCAGGATTTGGCGGGCGGACTACTGGTGACGGCGCCGGCGGCGGAAGACCTGACCAGCGAGGCAACGCGCGCCTACGTGATGAAGTACCTGGGCGGCGCCAAGGGCTTCGACGCCGAGCGGCGGCTGCGTTTGCTTAACCTGGTAAGTGATCTCACCTCGTCGGATTTCGGCGGCTACCAGGAAGTGCTGGCCGTACACGCGGAAGGCGGTTTCGAAGCGGAAAAATTGCAAGCCTACCGAGAGTATGATTTCAAAACTGTTGCGGCATACGCGCGTAAACTCGCCGGCATATAAGCGCGAATCGCGCCCGGAAAATAGTATTCGAGTGACTATGCGAGGATAAGACATGAAGATCGGATTGTTGACCACCGTCAATGAATACACCGTCGATCCGGCGAGCCTCGCGCGCAAGGCCGAGCAACTCGGCTTCGAGTCGCTCTGGCTGCCCGACCATCCCGTGATGCCAGTTCACACGAACACGCCGCTGCCCGAAAGCGAGCCCGGCCAAGATCGGATTCCGGATGTCTATTCTCATATGTGCGACCCGTTCGTGGCGCTCTCGATGGCGGCGGCGGTAACCAGCCGGCTCAGACTCGCGACCGGCGTATGCCTGGTCCCGGAACGCAATCCGATTTTAAGCGCGAACGAAATCGGCACGCTGGACGCATTTTCCAACGGCCGCCTCATGTTCGGGATCGGCGCGGGCTGGCTCAAGGAGGAATCCGAACTGCTCGGCGCGGATTTTCCCCATCGCTGGTCGCAGACGCACGAATATATCGCCGCGATGCGCGAGTTGTGGACCAAAGAGGAAGCTTCCTTCGAAGGCAAGTACGTCAAGTTCGGCCCGGTGCGATGCTATCCTAAGCCAGCCCAGCGCGGCGGTCCGCCCGTCTTGATTGGCAGCAAGGACAAAAACGCGCTCAGATGGGTCGCACGATGGGGTGATGGCTGGTGCCCGATCTTCTTGTCACCCGGCGCGCTGATCGCCGAACTGCAAAAGCTGCGTGAGGAGTGCAAAATCGCCCGCACCGATTACGATCGCCTGGACATCACGATTATGAAGCGCGGCCTCAAGGGCGATCGCGCCGCGGTCCAAAGCGGCTTGCGTCAATATGAAGAAGCGGGTGCGCATCGCTTCGTGCTGTTGCTGGTCGCCGACCGCTTCGACGTCCAAAGCCATGAAGCCATATTGGAACGGCTGGCCGCGTTATATATCTAATCGGAAATCAAGGGAATGCGACCATGGCGCTCGATCCGCAAATGAAGGCGATGCTCGATATGGCGGCGGCGGCCAATTTGCCGCCGATGCATACGCTGACGCCGGAGCAGGGACGGCTGCAAATGGCGAAGCGGCTGGCGCCGCGCCCGCCAGTCGCGGTCGCGCACGTCGAGGATCGCCGGATTCCGGGGCCTGGCGGTGAAATCCCGATTCGCATCTATACGCCGGAAGGCAGAGCGCCGTTTGGGGTCTTCGTGTATTTCCACGGCGGCGGATGGGTTCTCGGCGATATCGCAATGACCGATCAACCGTGCCGGATACTGGCCAATGCGTCCGGCTGTATCGTGGTTTCGGTTGAATACCGGCTCGCCCCCGAACATAAGTTTCCCGCCGCGCCTGAAGATTGCCATGCCGCGACGCGCTGGGTGGCGGAAAATGCTCCGGCGATTAACGCTGACCACGCGCGGCTTGCGGTGGGTGGTACCAGCGCAGGCGCCACGCTGGCAACCGTAACCGCAATGATGGCGCGTGACCGCGGTGGTCCCAGGCTCGCCTACCAATTATTGGTTTATCCCGCGACCAGCAGTGCGATGGACTCGCCGTCACAGAAGCGGTTCGCCCAGGACCAATACTACGTGCTCTCGCGTGCCGACATGAAGTGGTTTTGGGACCATTATCTAGCCGGTGACGCCGACCGGGAAAATCCGTACGCGTGCCCGGCGCACGCCAGAAATTTGCGCGGCCTGCCACCGGCGTTGGTGATCACCGCCGAATATGATCCACTACGCGACGAGGGCGAGGCTTACGCGGCGCGGCTGCGCCAGGAAGGTGTGCCGGTGGTGCTCAGGCGCTATGATGGCATGACGCACGGCTTTTTCGGCATGCCCGATTTTCTCGACCAGGCCAAAGCGGCCATCGCGGAGGCTGGTTCAGCGCTGCGAGCCGCGATTGGTTAGCGCATTGAACTCCTGCTGACTCTGCGGGTAACCCCCAAGGTCATTGCGGCCCTTAACTTCGGAAACCGGCCGATAGCGATTGCTCGGCGTCAACGTCGGCTGAACATCCTTCAGTGGTTCGAGTCGCGAAGGCGCGTCGGCTAAAGCCGCCGCCAACTTGTCGTCCGCACGCCATTGCTCCTCCGCATTCGCACAGACCAGCGTGCCTTTGAAATCATAGCGATGCCAGTATACGAGGCGCATCGGCACGCCCGCCGGATCATCGCGCAGATGCTGGTAAATCCATTTTTCGTTGTAGCCGATGCCGTGTTCCTCAAGTTCGATCGGACTGTTGAGGCTGCCTTCGGTGCGATCGGGCGTGCCGAGCAGGACAACGACCGCGTTGCGGCGCAATGGTTCGGTCATATTGATCCGCTCATACTTGGAAACTCTCAGGAAACGGGCACTTATGCTCTCTCACATGAGCTTCGAAATCGTCGCGAAATTGCGTTAGAAAGGCCCGCGCCGCCCATGACGCGCCATCCGCGAGCGCGCAGATACATTTGCCATCCATGAAATTGAAAGTGTCAGCCAGCGTTTCCAAATCCTCGGGACGACCGTCGCCCGCCTCGAGGCGTTTGAGCGTTTTGTAGGTCCAGCCCGTGCCTTCGCGGCACTGGGTGCATTGGCCGCACGACTCATGTTCAAAAAAACGCGCGACCACCAGCGCGGTCCGCACCATGCAGGTGCGGTCATCCATTATGATCGCACCGGCGGTGCCGAGCAGCGATTTGACCGTCTTGAGCGATTCATGGTCCACCGCCACGTCAATCTGATCACCGCGCAACACGGGCATCGAGACGCCGCCCGGAATCACCGCTTTGACCGAACGCCCCTCCTCGAGCAGTCCGCCGCCGTAGTCAAAGATGAGGTCGCGCATCTTGACGCCGAGTCTCAGCTCGTAAATCCCCGGGCGCTTAACATGACCGCTGATGCCGAACAGCGTATGGCCGGTGCTGTTGGGTGTCGGCGCGCCTTCGCTTTTGAACCAGTCCGCGCCGCGCATAATGATCAGCGGGACGTGCGTCATGGTTTCGGCGTTATCAACCGTCGTCGGCCGGTCCCATAATCCACGCGTGGCGGGGAAGGGCGGCCGTTTGCGCGGCTGGCCCTTTTTGCCTTCCATCGATTCCAGCATCCCGCTCTCTTCGCCGCAGATGTAAGCGCCGGCACCCGGTTGAATATGAATGTCGAAGCGGCGCTTGAAGCCGATCGCATTCTCGCCCAGCATTCCGGCCGCGTAGAGCTGGCGGATGGCGTCGCGCACGATGCGATAGCCGTCAACGTATTCACCACGGATATACATAAAGGCGGCGGTCGCCTCGAGCGCCATACAGGAAATCATGATGCCTTCGAGCATCTGATGTGGATTGCGCTCGAAAATCTGCCGATCCTTGAAGGTGCCTGGCTCGCTCTCATCGCAATTGACGGCGAGGTAGCGCGGTTTGCCGTCCGGCGGCGGCATGAAGGACCATTTCAATCCGGTGGTGAAGCCGGCGCCGCCGCGTCCGCGCAGGCCGGAATCCTTGACCACCGCGATGATCTCCTTGGACGACAGCTCGCCGGCTTTAAGCACGGCCTGATAGCCGCCGGCGCGCTTGTAATCGTCGATGGTAAGCCGCTTCTCGTTATTGGGCGGCAGCAGATATCCGTCAACCCCTGCGGGAATGATCGAGATTATCGGCGCGGGGTGGCGCGCCTCGATTGCGGCCGCTGGTGACTTCAGCAGTGTGTTCAGATAATCGAGCGTGACGTTTTCGAGATAAGGATTGCGATTCACCTGGACCACTGGCGCGGTCGCGCAAGAACCCAGGCATTCCACTTCGGCAATCCCAAACCGGCCGTCGGGCGTCGCGGTGCCGGATTTGATGCCGAGCCGCTGTTCCAATTCGCGCACCACGCCGCGCGCGCCGCGCAGGCAGCACGGCAGATTGGCGCACACCTGAAACACGGCTTGCGCACGCGGCAGGTTGAGCAGCGAATAGAAGGAAGCGACTTCGGCGACCTCGCCCGCGCGCATCCCGAAATGTTCGCCAACTTCGGCAAAAATCTCGGGTCCGAGCATGCCGGCTTCGTCGCGCGCCAGATGCAGCGCGTAAAGCAAGGCTCCCCGCGCGTGAGGATAGTGGGAAATTTCCTCGCGGATTTTCCCGTGCGTTTCAGCGGACAACAACATCACATCACCGGTCGCATTCGCCGCCGATCATGTTGGTCATGCCGAAGCTCGGCACCACATCAGCCAACTGACCGCCGATTATCTGCTTGGACAGGGTCGACAGATTGGAAAAACTGGGCGAGCGGCAGCGGCATTTCCAGGGTTTGCCGGTGCCGTCGCTGACGAGATAAAAACCCAATTCACCATTGGCGGCTTCAACCGCCGAGTAAACTTCACCGGCCGGCGGCATCCCGCCTTCGGTCACCAGCTTGAACTGATCGATGAGTTCTTCCATGCGATTGAAGACGCGTTTTTTGCCCGGCCAGCGGACGCGTGGATCATCCGTATCGACCGGGCCATCCGGCAGATGCTCGAGGCATTGAATGATAATCCGCCGGCTTTGGCGCATTTCCTCCAAACGCACGAGATAGCGATCTAAATTATCACTGTGCTCGCCCACCGGAATGTCGAAATCGAGATCGCCGTAACAGAGATATGGATAGGTACGGCGCACGTCGTATGGCACGCCACCAGCGCGTAGCATCGGACCGGTGACGCCCCATGCGATCAGGTCTTCCCGCGATAAATGGCCGGTTCCTTCCATACGGCGGCGGAACACCGGATTCTTGGCCAACTGCTTGTCGGCATCTTCAATGAGCTTGAGCGCCTCATCCAGGCGTGGCAGCGTGAATTGCTTGAAACCTTCCGGCATGTCGGCGCATAAACCGCCGATCCGCGTGAAATTCGTCGTCACGCGCGCACCGCATAACGCGTCGGTCATATCGAGCATCAATTCGCGCGATTCCAGCAAATAGAGCATCGGGGTGAACGCGGCCAGTTCCATCGCGGAGGAACCCACGCACAGCATATGGTCCGCCAGACGTGACAGTTCACCACCAATTGCGCGCAAATAATTACACCGCGGCGGCGTCTCGATGCCGAAAAGCTTCTCGACCGCCATGCAGTAGCCAACGTTATTCAGAATCGGCGAGCTGTAATTCAGCCGGTCCGTGTAGGGAATGTTCTGATAATAGTAACCCGTCTCGCATTCCTTCTCGAAGCCGCGATGCAGATAACCGGTTTGCACGTCGGCAGCGATGATGCGTTCGCCGTCAAGGTCGAGCACGATGCGCACGGTGCCATGGGTGGCCGGATGCGATGGTCCGAATTGAATTCGCATCGGCGGCGCATGCAGATCATCGATCTGATCGGCGCGGCTTTGCGGTAGATTAGTTGGGGCGGCGAGGTTCTTTTGCTCCGGGTCCAGCATAAGGCTCAATCGGTTGCTCAGCGTGTTTATGGTAGTCCTTGCGCAGCGGATGCCCGACGAATTCATCGTAGAGGTAGATGCGGCGCAAATCCGGATGGCCGTTGAAGCGGATGCCGTACAAATCGTACGCCTCGCGCTCCAGCCAGTTGGCGCCCGGCCAGATCGGCGTCAGGCTGTCGATGGTCGGGTCGTCTTCGGGCACCCGGCACTTAATGCGCAAACGGTGTTGCAGGGTCAACGAATTCAAATGATAGACGAGTGCGAAACGCTCATGCGGGCCGCGTGGTGGCAGCACCAGTTCATGGCGGCGTTGAGGCTGGCGGCGCATCCGGCTCATGTGGCGATCCCACACCTCAAGCTTGGTCTCGAAATCGTCGGGCTGTCCCAGGTAATCGACCACCGTCACATCCATCAGCATATTGAACGCAAGCGCGGGGTCGTCGCGCAGGATGCGTCCGACGCGCACGATTTCTCCGCGGCCGATGTGAATGCGATCGTCACCGCGAAAGTTGTGGTGTTCCAGGACGCGCTCGCCGAGCCGGTCGCATACGGTCTGCATCAGCGGCGACAGCGCCACCACCGGCTGCTCGTTCTGTTCGGGTTTGTCAGCGGCCATAGGTCCGGCGCAGATAATCGGTTCGGGTTTTCAATTGTTCAACCGGCACCAGGAGGTCCTGCTTATGCCACAGCGAGCCGCGCCGCGAGTAGCTCGCGATTTCGATCTGGCGGCTCATCACGATAGCTTCTTCGGGACAGGCTTCTTCGCATAATCCGCAGAACATGCAGCGCGCCATGTCGATATCGAAGACGTCGGGATAACGTTCGACCTCGTCGGTGGTCTCAGCCGGAAAGATCGTGATGCAGGTGGTCGGACACGCCCATTCGCATAAACCGCACGCCACGCATCGCTCCTTGCCATTATCCATTTGCACCAGCACCGGCATCCCGCGCATGGCGGGCGGCTGCACGAAGCGCTGTTCCGGAAAATGGACCGCGAAATCCTGTCCGCCGCGGGCAAACCGGAAGAGGTTCTGGAAAAAATGGCGGGTCGAAACCCATAGCCCGACCGCAATTGCGAACCATGGTTGCGCTTGCCAAGACGTCGCGACCGGACGTCTAACCTTTACGACTTGTATTGCCATCTCATCAGGCCGGTATCCTGCGGCTCACACTGTCATCTTAACGGCTTTGCTCGGCGAGCGCACTACTTCCGTGGCCTCTATACGCTCGCCGCAGGCTGGTATCTGAACCGCAGACTGGTTTGCTCGGCTTCACTTCGTTCGATCTCATCCGCTTCGCTCCCCTGCTGTGTTCGCCTCGCACCGAAGTGTTCCGCGAGGGAAGTTCCGCACAAGCATCCATCACGTCATTCCGAGAGTGTGTGGAGATTTTGTTTTTCTGTCATTCCGAGCGCAGCGAGGAATCCCGGATCATTTGCTTTTCCGTTTTTTTTCCCGGATTCCTCGCTGCGCGCGGAATGACAAAAGAAAGAACCCTTCGGGTGGGCCATTGCAAAATTCAGACACTCTCGAGGCGGCAGATAGGACCCGGAGCTTCCCTAAACCATCACAACCTGCTTCACCTGCCGCTCGCCGCCGCGGGTTCGGCGCCCTGGCCCACCGCCGCTTTAGCGCGCTTCCAATAACCGGGCACGACGATCAGAGAAACAAGATACAGTATGGTGGCGATAAAATCCCAGAACATCCACGTCCTCCATCCATACGTCGCCGCCACCCATAGCAACAACGGGGCCGAAAAGGCGATCCAGATGCGGTAGATCATTTGGAAGAAAGACCATCCGGTGGCCTGCAGCGCGGCAGAAATATCCTCGACATATTCCGAATAGAGGGCGCACCATGGGATGAATGCGAACGCCGTGAGCCCGCCTAGAAGGATCGTCACCACGCTCAACGCGGCCGGTGCCAGCGGCGGCATGAAGTGGAACAGCCACCAGACCAGCAGCGCGATCACAACACAAGTCAGTATCAGCGAAATCGGCTTGCGCATCCGCAGCTTGTCCGAAACCCAGCCGGACGGCACCAACACAATTAGATTGAGGAGCCAGAAATATGACGTGAAGGTGGCCGCCTGCGCCGGACTATACTTGAACGCTTCGGTGAACATCAGCGGACCGAAGCTTTGGATCGTGATTGCGGTGGTCAAAAAGGCGACCACCCCAACCACCAGCACCCAGCTTTGCCATTTGCCCAGCAATTGGCTGAAGGCCTGCATCGCGGTGCCCGGTCCTTCGGCTTCGGTTTCGCCGGATTCGAAGGCTTCGCCGGTGGTTTCGCTCTCGATCACCATCATGCGGAGCTTGGGGCTGAGATCCTTAAGCCACAGCAGTACCGGGATGTATAGAATGATCGAGATAATGCCCATGATCACGATCTGCGACTGCCAGGTATGGAAGATCGGCAGCGTCATTCCTGGAATGAAATTCCACAGGAATTGACACAAAACCGCCCCGACTGTGAGCAGGCCGAAAGCGGCGCCGCGGCTCAAGCGCGGCGACATGTCGCGGGTAAGACCGCCGAGCGCACCCCACATCAAGCCCGCGACCAGGTTCATGCACGCACGGATGACCGCGAAGCTCCAGAAGCCGCTCATCAGCAGGTTGCAAAAGGTCAGGATGATAATCGCAACCAAGCATACATCGATCACAACCACGCGGCCGTGGCGGTCCGCCAACGGCCCGCCCGCCATCGCGGAAAACGCTGACAAGAAGACCGCGCAAGTCAGCCACCAGCCAAATTCCGCGCGCGTGAAATGGAGCGTTGGCAACCAGAGCGGCAGCAGCGCCGAGAAGCCGAATTCATAGAACGACACAATCGTCGCGAACACGGTAAGGATGAGCATCCACCAGCGATTCCAGCCGGTTGGATACGTTTCCAGCACGCGATGTTCGGCAAAGTAACTCTTGAGCCCCCCCGGCCAGCCTTGCGGACTTGGTGAGGTTGACATATGCGCTCGACCCCCGTGTGTCAGCGATCTGAATCGAACTTCACCTTAAGTCCGCCCTGTCCCCACAAGACGGCAACGGCGCCAGGCACCGACCCGGTTTGCCTCGCGCCAGGCGAAGATACCAA
Source organism: Binataceae bacterium (SeqCode) (assembly GCA_050736615.1). Classification (GTDB taxonomy): domain Bacteria; phylum Desulfobacterota; class Binatia; order Binatales; family Binataceae; genus JBOHWJ01. Next base: position 13,126 of record JBOHWL010000231.1, read on the forward strand.
CACCTCACAATTTACGCACCTCGTAGACTCGTATCTAAACGCGATTCGCAGACTCTATTCCCAGACGCAACTCGTGACGTGCTTGGCCGTTAGGGAACCTCCGCGCAAGCCCATTTGTCATTCTGAACGGAGTCTGCCATTAGCGTAGCCATAGGCGGAGCGAGCAAACAAGTCTGCGAGATGCGTTTCAAGAAGTGAAGAATCCCGCTAAAAAGCTGGCAAAATCAAGAGCTCCGGGATTCTTCGCTGCGCTCAGAATGACAGACTTACCTCTCGTGCGGGGCTTCCCTAGCGCGATCCGCTTTACTCCGTCCACTGGGCTCGGTCTAGTCAACATGCACACGTCGCGGACTCCTGATCGCAACTCGCAGACTCGTTTGCTCGCTCCGCGTTCGCTTCGCTAGCGCGCCGGCTTCACTTCGTTCCGCCTGGTGCTGGTGCGCGGCGCCGCATCCCGGCTATCACCCGTGCCGCCGCACTTGTCAAGAGCCGGCGCTTTCCTGGTCCGCCGCTCCCGGCAACGCTCCCAATGGTCCGATGCGCTCGAAGCTTACCCCGGCGAAAGGCCCGGGTGCGGAGCCCAGCGTTCGCCATATCGCGCCAGGCTCAAAGGTTTCCTCGCGATTCGACAATTTGTTCAGCAAAGCGGTAAAAATTTCGCCGTCGCTGAGCCATTCGGGCGCGGTGCGCAGCGTGCGCTGAACGCGCTGGATACGGCCGGCGTGATTGGTGAAGGTGCCATCCTTTTCGACCCAGGTGGTCGTTGGAAAAGTCACGGCGGCCTTCGCAAATTCGTCGCGCTGGTTTAAATCCTGCACAATCAGCAGTTCCAGCTTGCCTATGATCGCGTCCAGGCGCTCGGAATTGACGGCTGCGCGCACGTCATCGCCACAAATGTAGAGTCCTTTGATCTCGCCGGCTTCGACTGCTTTCAGCAAATCCTCCAAACCGTCATCGTCGCCCTTGACCAGTCCCAATTCGCGTACGCCGCGCGCGTTGGCCGCCTTTTCCGCCTTGATCAGGAACTCGTCGGCGTCGCCCTTGCGCACCGCCATCGCGGTCCGGCCGGCGCCGAGCGCGCTGAGCATCTGGCCGAAGCGGAAATTTTCCTCGTTGGTCAAATGCGGCGAAACCAGCGCGCCCAGAGCCGCACCACCATGGCGTGTAGCGAAGTCGCGCAAGAGCGACGCGGCCCGCTCGACCGCATTGTTCCAGTCAGTTGCCACTGCCGCACCTTCACCGAGTACGAGCGGAGTGCGCAACCGCTGCGGATCGGTGACGAAACGGTAATTAAGACGGCCCCAGTCGCACATCCAGGTGTCGTTCACCTCGTCATTGCGCCGCGGCAAGAGCCGGAAGATCCGGTTTTTGTAATGGCAGACCATGGTGTTGCAGCCGTTGGAGCAACTTGGGCATACGCTTGCGGTCTCTTCAAGGAACCAAACGCGCAAACGATGATGGAAATCCTTGGTCTCCAGCGCGCCGACCGGGCAGATATCGGCCGTGTTCATCGAGTAAGCGTTGTCGAGGCGTTTGTCGTAGATGTCGAGCACTGAATGGTCGCCGATGCCATAAATTGCCAGCTCACCGGTCTTGCTGATCTCGCGGCAGAAACGGATACAACGGCGGCATAGGATACAGCGTTCCTGATCGAGCAGCATGCGCTCACCGATATCCAGCCGCTTGCCATTTTTGCGCCGCGGCTCAATCGTGCGTGCGCGGCGGCTGCTGAAGCGCATCGCATAATTCTGCAACCAGCATTCGCCCGCTTTGTCGCAAATCGGACAGTCGAGCGGATGGTTGAGTAAGAGGAGCTCGAGCACGCCTTTTCTGGCCAACTCGACTTCTGGATCGTTGACATGCACCACCATGCCATCGCGAATCGGCGTGTTGCACGAAATCTGCAGCTTCGGCACGCCCTCGAGCCGCACCTGGCATAAGCGGCAACTGCCATCGATGGTGAGCTTGGGATGATAGCAGTAGTGCGGAATATCCAGGCCGGCGTCGAGCATCGTCTGCAGCAACGGCGTGCCCTCCGGCGCCTCGAGCACCTGCCCGTCAACGGTGACGTGAACGATTTTCACGCTATTCGATTTTACGGCCGCTGCCATGGAGATTCAGTCCGGGCCAACGTGTTCCCGGCCTTTCGTGCTGTACGCGTTCCTGCAATTTGATCAAACCGTCGAGCACTGCTTCGGGCCGCGGCGGACATCCCGGAATATACAACGCCACAGGAACCACCCGGTCGATGCCCTGCAAGACAGCGTAATTGTCGTAAGGTCCGCCCGAACTGGTGCAAGCGCCGAATGATACCACCCATTTCGGCTCCGCCATCTGCTCATAGACGCGGCGCAGCACCGGGGCGACCCGCTGGGTGATGGTGCCGACCACGAACAACAAATCGGCCTGGCGCGGACTGAAGCGTGGCAGTGCCGCGCCAAAACGGTCGATATCGTAACGCGGACCCGCTACTGAGAAATATTCCATGCCGCAACATGCGGTTACGAATGGGTACGGGAAAAACGAATACTTGCGCGCCCAGTTGATTGCGTCGGAAAGACGCGTGGTGGCGAAACTCTCCGGAAAGGCGTTGGCCTCCCCGGCCGGCATCGGTTTGCCGGTCGAACCGCTCACCAGAAAATTTGAAACCGTACGGCGTTCAGCCATCAAGCCCACTGCTCCTTGTCCGCGACACGCTCGCGGTTACGTCCACTGATGCGCCATGCGCTAGGCGCAACCACATATTCTGATCCTTTCGCCGCCCGCATGAAAGTGCAAGATGGAGTGCCGGATGCCGTGTGATACGTCGAAATGAAATCCTGGCGAATTCCGCGGTAGACTCCGTCGGTTCGCTACACCGGCCAGCCCGCCTGATTCCAGGCCATCTCCCAGAACAGGTATTCGTAACGCGTGCTCAACATGAAATGGTTCGTTAGCGGCACGAGCGCCGCGGCCGGCCATCCCGCAGTCATTTCATCCAGCATGACGCGCAAACGCTCGGCGCTCGCGACGAATTCCGTTGACGAATAAGTGCGAATCCACTCGGCGTAAGGTGAGCGCTCCCAACCGGGGACACGCGCCAATTCGCCGCCGATTTTCGCATAGCCCAGTTGGCACGGCATCAGCGCTGAGACAATCTCGGCAAGCGTGCCGCTCCATGCGACATTCAGTAGATGGCGCGTGTATGCATGCGTCGTCGGGGCAGGTTCGGTGTGTTCCATTTCGTCAGCGGTGATGCCGAGCCGGCGGCAAAAGTCGCGATGAAGCTCCATTTCGCCATGCAGCGTGTCATGCATCAGGCGGGAGAACAGGCGCATCGTCTCAAGGTCCGGCGCTTTAGCCGCCGCCAGCGCGAACACGCGGCAGTACTCGATCAAAAATAGATAATCCTGGCGCAGATAGAAGCGGAAGCACTCCAGCGTCAGTGTGCCGTCAGCGATTCCGCGAACAAATGGATGCGCCAGTTCGAGCCGCCAGACGGGCGTCGCCCGCTCTCGCAGTGCAGCGCTGAAGCGGCATTCCATGCCGACAGTCGGCAGAGCGTCCGCGTTGCTCGAATCCGATTGAACGTGCACAGTTGTGGTTAGAGTTGGCGACGATCGCGGGCTTTTAGTCATTGTCAACGGCAACCAGATGGTTGAGCACGGCCGCGCCGTGTCCGATCGCCGGGCGCCTTTCCAGCGCGCGGGTAACATAAGCCTTGGCCGCCGCGACGGCTGCTTCGAGCTTTTCTCCACGCGCCAGCCCCGCCGCGATCGCGGCTGAAAGCGTGCAACCGGTTCCATGCGGGCGGGCAACGGAGACGCGCGGCGCGCGCAACTCATGGGTCGCGCTACCGTCATGGAAAACGTCGACCGCGTCGCCGCCTTTAAGCCTGCCACCTTTGACCAACGCCGCTCGCGCGCCCATCCGGACCAGGGCGCGCGCCGCCTCGCGCATCGCGGCGGGTTCGTTCACTTGAAAACCGACCAGGATTTCCGCTTCGCGCAGATTGGGCGTGATAATCTCCGCCAACGGCAGCATCCGATCGCGCATCGCCGCAACCGCGGCGGCCGCCAGCAGGGCGTCGCCGTTGGCCGTCACCATCACCGGATCGACGACGACGTGAAGCTGACGGTGTGACTGCAAACGTCGCGCGATCACTTCGATTATGTCGCCACGTGACAACATCCCGGTCTTCAGTGCCGCGACCGGAAGATCCTCGAGCACCGCGTCGAGTTGCGCGGCGACGAAGTCCGGATCGAGATCAGCGATCGCGCTAACCCCGCGGGTATTCTGCGCCGTCAGCGCCGTTATGACGCTGGCGCCGTATACGCCGAAGGCGCTGAAGGTCTTCAGGTCCGCCTGGATGCCGGCGCCGCCGCTTGAGTCCGAACCGGCGATTGTCAGTGCAACCACTTGTGGATGCCGCTCCATCTCATCATCGCCTGCGAATATGATGCTACGGATTTCCGGGCGGCGCGGGCAACACCCTCACCGAAGCACGCGCCACGATTTCACCCTCCATCAGGACGTCAAACGAATACCAACCGAATTCAATCGCGGGAATACTCAGGTTCAAGATCAAATTGGCGGTGGGATTCGCGCCATCATTGAAAGTGATCGTGAAAGCCGGCGGCGATTGTTCACCGGCCATGCTCCTGGGCTGAAGTTCCCGGCCCGAGGGGAATCTGCCCGCCACATTTACATGAAAAATGCCCCTCGCCTCGCCCGCTCTGAACGAAAGCAACAAGGTGGTGGCGACCGAGGGGATGGTGTTCGGCGGCAATCCGGTGGTCTTGACCGTATAAGTATCGGCGATTCTGATCGCGCTGAGAACGCCGTTTTTCTCCTCCAGCAGGCGGTCGCAGAATAAAGCCGCCGCCAGGTATGGGCCGGCCTTCACTGATGCCGCGCCATTACAACAGCGCTCATGTGGCGTACAGCTCCATGATTTTTTGCAGCAGCGCGACCGCGTCGTTATGCGGGCGTTGAAAAGAATTGCGCCCGATAATCGAGCCAAAACCGCCGCCTTGCCGAATTGCTTTTACTTCCTCCAGCAGGACGGCGTCCTCTTCGCGTGCGCCGCCCGAGAAAATCACGATGCGGCGTCCGTCGAAGCAGCTTTGCACGACGTGGCGCACGCGTTCCGATAACGGTTCGAGCGCGATGTGTTGGGAATCGTAAACTTTCTTCGCCTCGGGCTGCTCGATGTGCGCGGTTGGCAACTTGACCTTGATAATATTCGCGCCCAGTTGCGCCGCAATCTGCGCGCCATACGCGACCACATCGAGCGCCGTCTCGCCGGCTTTGCTCAGGCCTGAGCCGCGGGGATACGACCATACCACCACCGCCAGCCCACAGGCCTTCGCCTCCTCAGCAATCTCTCGCAGTTGCTGATACATCTCGCGGCGAGCCGTCGAACCGGGATAAATCGTGAAACCCACCGCCGCGCACCCCAGCCGCAAAGCGTCGCCGACACTGCCGGTGACGGCGGGCGCCGGGTCTTGCTCGGCAAGCAGCAGATCGTGATTGTTCAACTTCAGAATCAGCGGCAGTTCGCCGGCAAACGCAGCCGCCCCGGCTTCGATAAAGCCCAACGGCGCGGCGTAGCCGTTGCATCCCGCATCCAGCGCAAGCTGAAAATGATAGAGCGGATTGTAAGCGGGCGGATTCGGCGCGAAGCTGCGCGCCGGGCCGTGCTCGAAACCTTGATCGACCGGAAGAATAACCAGTCGTCCGGTACCAGCCAGACGGCCATGGTTGAGAAAACGCGCGAGATTGGTGCGCACGCCCACGTTCTCGGAATCATAATAACCGAGGATTTCCTTGACTCGCTTGCTCATCATGGCGAAATGAAACTCCCGCATTGGCTGCCGGCGTGAGACCGGCAG
>JBOHWL010000232.1:0-19787 GCA_050736615.1 Binataceae bacterium (SeqCode)
GGCGCGTAGCCTTGTGTGCCGATCATCGTTGCGTTGCTCAACGGCTGGAAATGGCGCGCGATGCCGAAGTCAATGAGCTTGGCCTGTCCGTCCACCGTCAGCATCACGTTGGAAGGCTTCAAATCGCGATAGATCACTGGGGGCACGAGCGTGTGCAGGTACTCCAGCGTCTCCAGCACCTGCAGTGCGATATCGATCACCACACGCGGCTGGAGCTTGCCACCCGCCTTTTTCAATTCGTCCTCGAGCGTGACGCCATCGATGTATTCCATCACCAGGTAATGATGGTTGGCCTCGCTGAAACGGTCGAAAATGCGCGGGATATGCTCGTTGCTAAGCTGCGCGAGCATGTCCGCCTCGCGCTGGAAGCCGTTCACCGCCTGGCGCTGGGTTTCCGGGCTGGTGAAACTGTCAACCATTTCCGCCAACGCGCAGCGGCGCGCGGCCAGGCGCAGGTCCTCGGCCAGGTAGACCAGCTTCATACCGCCGCCGCCGATGGCTTTCACGACGCGATAGCGTCCGCCGACTATGGTGTTGGACGGGATCATGCCGGCTTCGGCTCGCTGGCCACTTATGCCTCAGGAACGCTGCCGCGCGCCGCCAGCGAGCTGATTGGCGCGAGCCCCGCGTGAAAAAACCTCTTCACGAATTGCACCCGCCAAGGCGGCATTGCCCGCGCAAATCAAATGAATGATCAGGCCCAGGGGAAACGCGATGCCGTAGGAAATAATCACGCCAAAAAACCATCCCAAGGCGCGCCACGGATGTCCTTTATACATCTGGCCCAAGCCTGGAATTACGCTAAGTAGCAGCGCCACCCCTGGCCGCCAATTGAGGTTGCGGCGCATCCAAGTCGTGCCATGCAGTGATGCTCCGCATTCTTTGCAAAAGCTGGCGTCGGCCACCACAATTGGATTACCACACTGTGAGCAGAAGCGCGGCTTCGCAAATCGCGAGCTAGGCATGGAAGGTAAGTGCGGCGTCACCCAGCCTAAAGGAATCTCCGTCGGCCATTTGTGCTTCGCTGACGCGCCGCCCGTCAACCCAAGTGCCATTCTGGCTGGTCAAGTCACGCAATTTGAGGCGGCCCTGCGCGACCTCCAGCGCGGCATGATGGCGCGAAACCGAGCCGTCATTCAACACAATATCATTATCGAGCGCACGTCCGACGCGGATTGTCGCGGCGGCACGGAGCGGAAAACGCTCGCCACTCATTCCCACCAGGTATGGCCCCGCCCCCGCGCCGCTCGAGCGAAGCGACGACGCCGGCGTGGCGACCGCGATCGTGGCTCCGCCCGCTTGCGCGGCCTGTAGCACCGGCTGTTCGGCGCTGCGCGGCGCTTGGGCGCCCGGCCGCAGATGAAATACCAGTTCGTAGTTGCCGATATGTATGTGATCGCCTTCGTTGAGCGGCGCCGTCTCGACGCGGCTGCCGTTAACCCGTGTGCCGTCCTGAACCGCGAGATTACGAATGAGATATTCGGTGCCACGCCGTTCAATCACGGCATGGCGCGCCTGCACGCCGGTATCGCCGAAGAGGCCGACCGGATTTTCCTCCGCCCGCCCAATCATCGTGGCCGCTGTCTCGAGACGGAATTGTCGTCCGCGCAGCCGTCCCTCGGTGACCGCCAGCCACGCCGTTTTAGTCAGTTCCTGTACCAGCCCAATAAACAAACCGATGGCAAGGCCGAGTACGCTCAAGCCCACCAATCGGGGCAACATGCCACCACCACTCAAGACCGTAATCGGATCGAAAAAGAACCCGCCGATAAAGCCGCCGATAAGTCCGCCCAGCGCCCCCTTGATCGCCTTATTGGACGATGAGGATGCTATGCCAACACCGGCGCCCAGCAAAAGACCCATCAAGGTCCATCCAGCGGCGCGGCCGAGCATCAGCAATCCAAAAGATCCCTGCTGCCCACGGCCCCAGCCGCTGAGCTCCAGGAAATAGCCGAAGACAAAATCGGACGGAAACATCGCGATTAGTCCGAGAATGAAACACACGACGAATCCAACGATGCAGCGGCGCTTCACCGCCGGCGTCCACGAGAGCGTCTGCAAGTCGGCCGCGTTGATCAGCCCGCCGATGCATCCGGAGAGAATCGCCCATGTCACGAAGCTCGCGACTGCCACGCCAATAGTTGTCGGATCGGTGATTGAGCGGCCGTGAGTGGTGATTTCGACGGGCAGCCATCCGACCGCGCCGCCAATCAGGCCGGCGCCAGCCTTGAAGCTCAGCTCGCGCCGATCCATCGCGATGTTCGTCGACATCCGTTCCACCGGTCAATATTACAATCGGTGCCGTCCATGATAATACGCCCATAACAGCCCTAAATCTCACGGCAGCGTTACTGCGTCATCGCCTCGCGGGTTGCCCATGGATGAGCAAAGTTGCATCATCCGAAGCGCAATCGCTCAGATTTACCAGGAGATGGTGCATGGCTGACAAATCCCTCATCCCGGAACCGTTCGGACCGCTGCAAGGGGTTCGTATAGTGTCGACCGGCTCGCTGATTGCTCAACCGTTCGCTGCGGAACTGGCGGCTGAAATGGGGGCCGAGGTGATCCAGGTGGAACGGCCCGGTAATGGCGATGTCGGCTGGCGCACCTTGGGGATTCAAATCGACGGTATTGACGGCGGTCCCGGAGTTGCCAGCAGTTGGCTGCAGGAACGCCGCAACGTGCTCGGTGTGTCGCTGGATTTTTCCAAGCCGCGCGGGCGCGAACTCTTCCTCAAGCTCGCGGACACCTGCGACATTTGGATGGAGAGCTCCAAGCCCGGCAGCTATCCGCGCTGGGGCCTCGACGATGACGCTGTGCGCCATAACAATCCCAAATTGGTCATCGTTCACGTCTCCGGCTATGGCCAGTACGGCCATCGCGATTACGTCCATCGCGCTTCCTATGACGTCGTGGGCCAGGCCTTTGGCGGCATCATGTATCAGACCGGCTACCCGGATAATCCGCCAAGCCGCGCGGCACCCTGGACCGGCGACTATATCACGGCGCTGTTCACGCTGTGGTCGTCGCTGGCGGGCCTTACCTACGCGCGCGCTCATGGCAAAGGCCAGTCGGTGGACCTGGCTCAATACGAAGCCATCCATCGTGTGATCGGCGGCACCATGATTGAGTATTTTCAAAAAGGGCTGGTACGCGAACGCACTGGCAACAAGGCACAAGGCTTTCAGCCGCTCGACAGCTTCCAGACCAGGGACGGATGGATCGTGATGGGCGCGCTGACCGAAGTTTACAACCGTCTCCTGAAGACGATCGGACTGGATTCCGCCGATCCTCGATGGCAGAGTGCGCGCACTAATCTTGAATCGATCGAGGGAATTGAATTCGACGCGATTTTGCGCGGTTGGATCAATGAGCGCTCCACGGTTGAGGTGGTGCGTATTTTCAACGAAGCGCAGGTCCCGTGCGCGCCAATTATGACGGCCAAAGACATGGCTGAGGATCCGCACTACCAGGCGCGCGGCGTGCATGCGGAATGGGAAGATGCGCAGGTTGGACATCTCAAGGGCATTGGTGTCGTGCCGAAGTTCTCGGACACGCCGGGCCGGATTTGGCGGGGTACGGTGCGGGTCGGGCATGATAACCAGCGAGTCTATGGTGATTTGCTCGGCCTTAAGCCGGCGGAACTGGAAGCGCTCAAGCGCGAACAAGTCATCTAGCAGGGGGTTGAAAAATCACAGCCCGCACCCCCTCAATCTTCTCCCCCGCAAAAAGAGCGGGGGAGAAGATTGAGGGAAGAAGCCATTTTTTCTCCAGGGTGTTGAGGCCGGTCAGGCGTGCAATTGTGATGATCATGCTTTTTTCAACACCCTGCTAAGGGCTCTGATGGACGACCCTGCGGGCTCGCTCGCCGCGTCAGTGCGCCTTCACGTAATCGGCGAGCTCCTGCAGATATCGCTTTTTTTCGTGATCGGAAATGAACGCGGCAGTGAAGCCGTTGGCGGCGAGTTCGCAAATCTGTTCACGGCTTAAATCGAGCGCCGCTTGCGCGGCGATGTAATTCTCGCCCACGTATCCCCCAAAATAGGCGGGATCGTCGGAATTTATCGTGACCATCAAGCCGGCTTCGAGCAAGCGCTTGAGATTATGACGCGCCATCGAGGAGAAAACTCCGAGCCGCACATTTGAAAGGGGACACACCGTGAGCGGGATTTGCCGCGCCGCCAGATCAGCGGTCAAGGCTGGGTCTTCGAGTGCGCGCACGCCATGGTCGATCCGTTCGGCACCTAAAATATCGAGCGCCTGGCGGATATAATCCGGCGGCCCCTCTTCGCCGGCATGCGCGACCACGTGCAAGCCTGCTTCCCGCGCACGAGCGAACACGCGCGCGAATTGCGCCGGCGGATGGCCGGCCTCCGCCGAATCCAGGCCGACCCCAGCCAGCCATTGCTTGAACGGCAGCGCCTGTTCGAGCGTTTTCATCGCGTCAGCTTCGGCGCGATCGCGCAAAAAGCACATGATAAGGCGGTTGCTGATACCGTAAGTGTCGCGGCTTTCCTCGAGTGCCTGATGAATGCCGCCAAACGCGGTCTCAAACGTCACGCCGCGCGCGGTATGTGATTGTGGATCGAAGAAAACTTCGGCGTGGCGCACGTTATCACGCGCCGCACGGGCCAAATATGCCCGCGTCAGATCATAAAAATCACGCGCGGTGACCAGCGTGGCGGTAGCTTGGTAATAAAGATCGAGAAACGATTGCAACCCGCTGAATTGATACGAAGCGCGCAACTCCGCGGCCGAATTCCAGCGCAAGTTGAGGCCGTTGCGGCGCGCCAGAGTGAACATCATCTCGGGTTCGAGCGTTCCCTCCAGATGCAGATGCAGTTCCACCTTGGGCAAGCCGTTGATGAATGTCCGCAGGTTGATCATGTTACCCGTCCGTAACATAACATCACAGATGTGAAGCTGGAACTTAGGTTCTCCGAAGCGCAAATCAAGGCCGCCGTTAGCCGGATCGCTCGTGAGATGTCCGAGAGCTACGGCGCGAGCTGCCCCTTGCTGGTGGGAGTGCTCAAAGGCTCCTTCGTCTTCATGGCGGATCTGGTGCGCGAGCTTACGATTCCGTTCGAGATCGATTTCATGCGCGCACGGTCATACGGCAACGCCACTGTTTCAAGCGGCAGCGTGCAAATTCTCAAGGACGTTGAGACCAGCCTGCACCACCGTCATGTCGTGGTGATCGAGGATATCGCGGACACCGGCCTGACTCTCGACACGGTGGTGGCGCGGCTGCGCGCGGGAGCGCCCGCCTCGGTGAAACGATGCGCCCTGTTGGTGCGCGAAGGCTGCGCACCGCCCGATTTTACCGGATTGCGCGTGGGCGCGGGCTTTATGGTCGGTTACGGCATCGACTACGCCGAACAAAATCGCGGCCTGCGCGACATCTACCAGCTCGTCGAGCCCTGACCCCGATGGATAATGTCAGGCGGACGCAGGGGGAGTCGCGTCGACGATCTCGAACTGGCGCACGTCGTCAGGCTCGTCCGAATAAACCGCCAGCGCCGTGGTCTCCTGCCCGATAAAGGCGCTATGCGGCTTGCCGGTCGGATTCATCCCGTAGTCATTGGGAAAACGGATTTGCTCACCGGCGTGATTGCAATAGCCGCCTGCGAGAATATAGACGTGTTCCTCGGAGCGCGCGACCGCGACCAGCTTGATTAGTTTGCCTTCAGGCGGGCTGAACCTGACGATAAAAGCGATACCCTGGCCTTCGGCGCGGCGATCGCTCAGCATCTTGAGCTGGACCAGTTCGCGCCCATCATGCACCGAATCCGCCCCGTAAAACGGGTTGCCGGGCGTCCACGGCAGTTGCGCGGTAGTGCTCAAAGTCGATTTCATGATTGGTCCTCCATTCCCGCCAGTTCACCCTCAGGTTGGCGCCGGATCGGCTCAAACCTAAGTGACGATACGGCAGTGAAGCGATCAATGTCAATCAACATATCAGCTTGCGCTGATAAGTGCATTCGGGATTTCCTACACGGCGGCTTTCGCCATGAAGGTCGCGGCTTGCGCGATGAACTCGCGCTCGCTCGCGTACCGGCCGAGGTCGAGGATGAAATAAGTGGCGCCCGCGTCACGTTCCGCCTCAATCCGTGCTCGGGCCGCGGCGGGATCCTCTGGCTTGAGCAGGCGTCTGACAATCACCTCGAGCTCGGTGCGTCCCCGTTCGCGGGCTTTTTGTTGCAGCGTCTTTACGATTGGCGCGAGCTTCTCGGCAGGGAGCATCGGGTGCCATCCCTGCCCGAATTCGAGCGCACGCTCGAGCGCCCGCTCGCCGTTGCCGCCAACCCAGATTGGCGGGCGCCGAGGTTTGGGCAAAAACATGAAGGCGGGAAAACTCAGTTGATCGCCGCTAAACGCCTCAGCTTCATGCGCGAACAGATGATTGATGACGCGCAGCGTCTCATTCGTGATACGTCCGCGTTTGCGGCGGTCAACGCCGAGCACCTGGAATTCATGCTTCATCCATCCGACCCCGACGCCGAGAATCATGCGTTCGCCGGAAAGTTCCTGGATAGTCGCGATCTGTTTGGCGGTCAGCACCGCCGGACGATAGGGCAGCACCAGCACCGAGATGCCCAGCCGTATGCGGGTAGTCGCACCAGCCACGTAGGCCAGCGTGGTCAATACGTCAAGATAACGGCCGCCGGAACCTTCGATGTCGTCCGGGGGAATACACAAGTGATCGGAGACGAATAGCGCGTCAAAACCGAGGTCCTCGGCCGCGCGTGCGCAGGCATTGATCGTGGTGCGCGTCGACTGTGGTCCCATGTTGCGAATGGCGACTCCGTATTTCATGAATCTGCTCCTAAAAAATACCGGCGCTGCTAATTGAAACGCATGACGATTGCCTGAGACACGTTCACGTTAAATCATATGGCGCCGGGATTCATCCGAGTCGCCCGCGCCGATCGCTGATATGCCGCTCGGCGAGTCTGATAAGCTTCAAGGAGGATTCGTGGGTCGTCCATCAGCCAGAGAACGCAAGCCTTACAACATGGATTCGATCGTCGATGTGGCGGTGCGGGTCTTTTTGCGCCGCGGCTACGACGGCGCGTCGCTGGAGCAAGTGGCCGAAGCGGCGGGCATCACCAAATCGAGCATCTATTATCATGTGGCGGGCAAGGAAGATCTGCTCGCGCACGCACTCGGGCGCGCTCTCGACGTATTGTTCGCCGTGATGAACGAACCTCTGGCGCGCGACGGGGAGGCGTTGGCACGGCTGCAATACGTTGTCCGTCGCACGGTCGAGGTGACCGTGGAACGCCTGCCCGAAGTGGCTTTGCTGCTGCGCGTGCGCGGCAACACTCAGACCGAACGCGATGCGCTGAGGCGGCGGCGCGATTTCGACCAAATGGTGTCGCGGATTATGGCCGAAGCGCAGGCCCATCACCAATTACGCACGGACATTGATCCCAGGCTGGCCACGCGGATGGTGTTCGGGATGCTCAATTCGATTACCGAATGGTACCGACCCGATGGTCGCATGGGTGCGGCGGAAATCGCCCAGGCGGCGATACGGATCGCGTTCGAGGGTCTCAAGTGAGCGCGCCGGCGCGATTGAACTGGGTCACGCGGCCAGACGATAATCGGTCATGCGCAAAATTGACTTCCGATGCCGCGACGATTAAAGTAGAGACACAAACCGAACAGCCGGTTGGTTTAGCGACCCTCCAGTCACGAGGTATTAACGATGAGCGCAGTAGTCACGCCTAACCAAGCCCATTTCAACGAGCATGATAAAGACGGCGGCGGTCAGGATAGACTGATCGCGGCCACGGAGTTGATTGCGGCGCCGCCAGTCGTGCCTCCCAATATTTTCCCGATCGAGTGGAGGCTGGAGACGCCGAAGCTCGCGGAGATTTACGATCGCGCCAAACGCGAGGGCTTCAATCCCGCCGATCTTCCGTGGGAGGCGCTCGACCCGAGCGCTTTTACGGCGGAAGAGCGGGTCGCGATGATGTATTGGTGGGCCTTGCTGGCGAATTTCGATGCTTCCGGCCCGGCGGTATTCGCGCGCGCGATGATTCGCGCTTTTGAGGTGCATGAGGAAGACCCCGTGCGCAAATGTTTCTTCTCTATCACGCGCGACGAGACCAATCACGAGGAATGCTGTCAGCGCGCGATCCAGTTGCTGGTTCCGCACGGACCTTTGGGCTTCGAGCCTCACAGCGAACTGGAGCGAGCCGCGATTAACAATATCCAGTGGCTGTATCACAATGGCGGTCGCTATTGGTCGGGATTCAACCGCGCGGTGGACCGCTATCCCTTGGCGGTGCTGTTCACTTCGTTCATGCTGGGCGAGGTGGCGTCATCGAGTCTCTTCCACGGCATGGCACGCGGCACGCGGCATCCGGTGTTCGAGCAAATCTTCCGGAGTATCGGCCGCGACGAATCGCGCCATCTGCAAATCTGCGTCACCTTGCTGGAAAAAGAATGGCCGGGGCTCAACGACGAATACCGCGCCTTCGTCACCAAGCAGTTGCGCGCGGGCTTCGTCTTTCTCTCGATGGTGTTGTGGGAGCCCCCGACTCATCAGTTTTGGGAATTGCCCGAATATTTTTTGCAAAACCATCGCGTGCTGCTGAATATCGCGCGCGACGCGGGTCTCGGCCTGCCTAGCACCAGTGAGCAAGAGGACAATTGGCGGCTTGCGATCGCGCGGGTGCGCAAGCTGCTGGAGCGATGGAATATTGAATTTCCGGCCATCCCGGAACTTAATATCGATGGCATCGATGTCGGCGATATCAGTGACGCCGATATTATTCCAGTCTTTTGAAGTGAAGCTGCCGCTTTAACTGATAAGGCTCACAGACTGGCGGAGGAATTCGCGATGAACGTCGAGCTTTCGATTAACGACAACGTCGCTGAAATCGCAATTAATCGTCCGGACAGGATGAATGCGCTTGATAACGCCAGTGTGGGGGAGTTGCGCGAGTGCTTGCGCGAAGCCGCCGGCGCGCACGTGCGCGCGTTGCTGATTCGGGGAGAAGGACCGGGGTTTTGCGCCGGACGCGACCTGACCGAGGCGGATCCGGGCAACGAGAACGCCGAGGCCATTCTGTACGAAGTCTTTAATCCGTTGATTAGCGAAACCGCCGATTTTCCCGCGCCCAGCTTCGCGGCGGTGCATGGGCCGTGTCTCGGCGCGGGACTGGGACTGGCGCTTGCCTGCGACGTCGTCTATATCGCGGAAGACGCGAAAATTGGCTCGCCCTTCGCTCGGATTGGTGCGGTGCTCGATTCGGGTGGTCACGCTTTTTTCGTCGCGCGCCTCGGTGCTCATCGCGCGCTTGAACTCATCTATACCGGACGGCTGCTAAACGGAGTCGAAGCGGCTCGGTTGGGCCTGGTGAATCAGGCCTTTCCGCGCGAAGCGGTGTTGACTGAAACACGCAAAATCGCGCTTCAGGTCGCCCAGGGTCCGACGACGGCCTTTATGGAATCCAAGCGATTGGTGCGCCGAATCGACGAAGAGGCTATGGGTTTCAGCGATATTCTCGCGCATGAGGCGCGCGCGCAGGGTGCGGCCGCACGGACCGCTGACTACCGTGAGGGCATTGAGGCCTTCCGGCAAAAACGTGCGCCGCGCTTCAGCGGCCATTGACGGGTGGACGCTTGCTTTTCGCCGCCGCTTTTCGCGTTCCATTCTTATCGAGGTGAGCTTCGCGCTCCGGCATTGATTGTGAGGCCAAGCGGCGCGCGGCTTCGCCGAGCGAGCCCGCGCGATGCCATCGGCTGTATTCCTCGGGCGTCAGACCGCGCGTGGCTTCGAGTGCGACCGATAGTGCCGCCACCACAAACACCTGCGCGATCACGCTGATACGCGGGGCCAATCCCAGCACGCCGCCCTCCCGCTTAACAGGCGCATGCAGGACGAACTGTGCCAGCCGTGCGAGCGCTGACGATTTGTCGCCCGTGATCGCAATCACTCGCGCCCCATGTTCAGTTATGGCCTCGGCGGTGGCGCATAGCTCGGCGGTTGCGCCGCTGTTTGAAATCGCGATGACGATGTCGCGCGGATGGACCTGGCCCAAACTGCCGTGCAACGTTTCAGTTGCGTGCAGGAAGGTCGCCATGGTTCCGACCGAGCAAAACAGGCTTGCGGCGTAACGGGCGACGTGCTCGCATTTGCCGATGCCGGTTACGTGAAGACGCCCGCCGCGCGCCTGTGCCGAACAAATCAATTCCGCCGCTTCGGCGATGCGGCCGACTTCCAAAGCCTGACGCAGCTTGGTGATTTCGCCCAGACACAGGTCGAGGAAGCGCCCCACCTCGTTAACTGGCGCAAGCGCGCTGGTGCCATTGGCGGCGCGCCGCCTGGGCTGGGAGGGCGCTGGCAGCGCGCCTCCATAGAGCGATAGGGTTTCGTCGCGTAATTCGAAGCCGGAGGGAAACGCGCCCACGCGCGTGACGCACACCGCGCCGGCCGCGTTGCCGAGCCGCGCGATAGCCGGCCACTGGAGACCCCGGCGCAGTCCCGCCAGCATCCCGCCGAGAAATGCGTCGCCGGCGCCGGTCGAATCGGCTTGCTTCACCTTGAACGCCTGGACGCGTAACGCCACACCGCAGGCCGAGACCACGCAGCCCGCCGCGCCCTCGGTGATGACGACGGCGCGGCTGCCGTAGCGATGGCGAATCGCTTCGGCGGCTTGCAAAGGTTCCTCGACGCCGGCCAATTCCCGGGCGGCCGCCTTGGAGGGCTTAAGTATCGTCGCGAGCTTGAGTGCGCGCTCCAGCGCCATGCGGCTGCCCAGCGATGCGCATGCGTCGGCGGGCGGCACATCAACGTCCAGTACAGTGGGAATCGAACGTTCGCGCGCAAAGGACAACAATTCGATTACGGTCGGCAGCGGCAGTTGGGAAATTTCCGTGGTAATCCAATGGGCGCGGTGGATAAAGGCCGCATGATGGCGGATATCAGCGGGGCGCAACTCGGCGGTTGCACCGCGCGTCATATAAATTGCGCGATTGCCGTCGGCGTCCACGAAAATGTCGGCGTGGGAACTGGCACTGCCGTCAAGCGTCAACTGGTGCCGGATACCTAGGCGATTCATCCCGTCCCTCAGGATTGCGCCGTGGTGATCATCTCCCATCCTGCCGAAAATGCCGGTTTCCAAACCCAGCACCCGCGCCCATCCCAGATGATTGAGGACGCAGCCGCCAACCGCCGCCTGTTCTTGAACCGTGGTCGCGTGCTTGCCGTCGAGCAGGATTTTTTCGTCGGCTCGGATGATGCGCGGAGTGCGATGGAACAAGTCCACCACCATGCTGCCGCATCCGATAACGTCGAGTTTTTCCTCAACCATCCCGGCGTGCCCGACGCAGCGGCGGCGCCGGCCATTCGCTCAGCCATTCCGGTTCCAGGCGCGCGGCGGCGCGGCGGCGGATATCCCTGAAACGGCGCAGGAACTCGCGGCGCTCGCTTTCCTGCAACGACGGCGTACCGGGCGCCACCGCGTCGCTGGTGCATACGCCGATATCGCTCAAGGCGGCCTTCAGGCAGGCGACCGTTGGCCGGTACGGTTTGGAACGCATGAACTCGCAGGCGGTGCGGAAATCAACCATAATCGCCCCGTAGCGTTCCATCAATGAGCCCTGACGCGTGCGGCAGACTTGCCATGCGCGCTGCCATTCGCGCGGCATCACGTTGGCCGCGCCGGCCACCACCCCATCGGGCATCGCGTTCCGCGTCAGGTAACGATTCCAGTAATTGCGCATATGGCCGGCCACGCCTGCGGGCGGCGCAAACAGGTCGAAGATAAGGTAGGCATTGCCCGGGTAGATGCCGAATTCGCCGCTTCGCTTGAAATGAGCCGCCGCGCGTGTGTAGTTGCCCAGCACCGCCTTGCCCGCCGTGACCTTGACGCCGCGCACATAGTTGCAACGGCTCATGGTCTTGACATCCCGCGTGTGCAGATGAGGTGGTTTGCCCGCCGCCACGATCTCGGCATTGTCATAGAGAAACAGTGGCAGATGGCGTCCGCGATGGGCAAAACAATCGGCGATTTCGCGCACCACGAAATCAGCCGGATCGTGCACGTCATTGATCGAGAGCGGCGCCACTACCGCGGCGTCGGCGTTGATGTCGAGCGCATGGACCAGATTGTCCAGGGTCTCGGCGCGGGTGCGCGCGGTAATGCCGACCCAGGCTTCAACCATGCGGCCGTTATAGGAATGGCGCCGGCATTCCTCGACCGCGATACGCGCGACCAGTTGGCGGCGCGGATTATCGAGCTTGTCCCATTCGCCAGTGGTTCCCGCCGCGAAAATTATGTCGGCGCCGGTGCCTTCCTGGAGGGCGTGGTTCACCACCGCGCGCTGCTCTTCGGGCAATACGCGGCCGTTGCGATCCAGAATAGTGACAATCGGAACCGAGAGGCCGCGCCGTACCGTCGGCTGCAAAACCGCCGACCGCCGGATACGGGCTGAAGTCGCGGCCACCAAGGTGCGCGCGGTCATTCCGCACGCCCCCTGATGATCACGCGTGGCCATATATTAGAGCAGACCAAGGCCGAGGCGAGTGTTAAAGGTGTAAATCCCATTGCGGTTGTATGTGTAGTTAATGATCATTGCCTCAATACGCAAACGGTACTGGCCGTCGGTAAGCGCTTGCGCCGGCGAGTTGCGTGACCATAGGCCCTTTTTGCAGCCGTCGATCACCAGCTTATCGACGGCGGCCACGCCCGAGCGTTGATCGATGATCAATTCCTTTAAGTGCCCGCCCGAATTCATCACCGCGGTCAGCACCACCGGCCGCAGGTTGTCCGGCATCGGCCCGTGCGCGATGCGTTTAGGCTCCAGATCCTGCACCGCAACCAATGTTTGATTGGCAAGGCGATGGGCGAACTCCGAGTATTGCCGCGCTTTAGCGTTGAGCAGAATGGCTTCACCAGGCGGCCGTACGGTATCGGTGTAACGGGCCGACTCCGGATTCGAAAGAAACAGGCGATTGATATTGTTCTGGGCGTTGTTAGCAGGGGCGGTGGTCTCGAGCAGCGGGGACGCGGCGTGCGCGACCAACTGATTTTCGTGCCGAATCTGTGCGACTGAATTACTCGACGAGAGCGACGACAGGTCGGTGATCACTTGTGGTGAAGCGCGGTTCACCGACGCTGTTTGCGCGGTTTGCACCGGCGGTGGCGGGCTATGGGCCGCGCATCCGGCGGCCACGAGCAGGGTTCCCGTGAGGATAAAATTGGCCCGTCTCGTCTTCAAACTTGGTCCTTTAGTCCCTCGCGGCGCGGGAGACGCCGCAAGGGGACACCTGGAAAGCGTTATTCTAGTCCGCAGTCGCGATGGCAACAATTGTTTGCCTCGCCGCGTGGGAAAAACTGCGGACCCGGGGCGTGGCGCACGACAGTTCCAATGATTACCTTATCGACTGAGCGGCCGCTCGCGCCTTGACGCGATGAATTGTGCGCGTGGCGCCGGGATGGTATCTTTTTTGACAGCCGCTTCGAGAATACAGATGAAAGCTGGAATTCACCCTCATTATCGTCGCTCCCTGGTCACTTGCGCCTGCGGCAATACCTTCGAAACCCGCTCCACGGCTGCGGAAATTCATGTCGAAGTCTGCTCCAATTGTCATCCGTTCTATACCGGGCAGCAGCGCCTCGTTGATACCGCCGGCCGCGTGGAGCGCTTCAAGCGCAAATACGGAATCAAATAGCTTTGCCGGCGATCCGCGGCTGCGCGCGTTCCCAAATGCACACGCGGCCGTGGCTTTTCGCACTGCGCCTTGAATGTGTTGCGCTAGGAGCGGTTTGACGCGTCGATGCTGGAACGACTCAACGGAATCGAAGAACGCTTCACGGAGCTGGAGCGCCGGCTGAGCGATCCGGCGGTGATCGCCAATAATCGGGAATACGCGCAGTTAGCCAAAGAACGCGCCCAGCTCGAAGATGTCGCAAGCCGCGTCCGCGAATATCGCCGGATTAGCAATGATATCATCGGCCATCAAGCGGTCCTCGAAGGCGATGATGCCGAGTTGCGCGAGTTGGCCAAAGCCGAGTTGCCCGCGATGCATCGGCAGCGCGAGGCGCTGGAAGAACGCTTGCGCGTTCTCTTACTGCCACGCGATCCCAACGACGAAAAGAACGTATTGTTGGAAATTCGTGCCGGGACCGGCGGTGAGGAGGCGTCGCTCTTCGCCGGCGAGTTGTTCAGGATGTATTCACGTTACGCCGAGCGCCATCGCTGGCGCGTTGAGACGCTCAGCTTGAGTGGTACCGGGCTGGGCGGCATCAAGGAAGTGATTGCCCTGGTGAGCGGGCATGGCGCTTACAGCCGCCTCAAGTTTGAGGGCGGGGTCCATCGCGTGCAGCGGGTGCCCGCCACTGAGGCGTCCGGCCGGATTCACACCTCGGCGGTAACCGTCGCGGTGTTGCCCGAAGCCGATGAGGTCGAGGTCAACATAAACGAGGAAAAAGACCTGCGCATCGACGTGATGCGGGCGTCGGGACCGGGCGGCCAAAGCGTTAATACCACTGATTCGGCGGTGCGGGTGACGCATCTGCCCAGTGGTATCGTGATCGTCTGCCGCGACGAAAAATCACAACATAAGAATAAGTCGCGTGCGCTCAAAATCCTGCGGGCGCGGCTACTCGAAATCGCCCACGCCGAGCAGGACGCCAAAATGGCGCAGACGCGCCGCTCGATGGTGGGGACGGGCGATCGCTCGGAACGGATTCGCACCTACAACTTTCCTCAATCACGGGTGACTGATCATCGGGTGAATGTGACGCTCCATCAGCTCGAGCAGGTGCTTGACGGGGCGCTTGACACGCTGATTGACGCATTATCGACCAAAGAGCAGACCGCCTTGTTGAGCGCCTGAGCGCGATGATTGAGCTTGGGTACGAGCGGCCGGCGCTCGATCAGATCCTCCGCAACGCGACGAACATGCTGGCCCGCTCGGGAATCGAGAACCCGCGCTTTGAAGCCGAGCTGATGCTGGCCGAAGCGGCCGGTGCCACTCGCGTGCAGCTGCTTGCCCGTATTCCACGAGTTGACGCCATGATAGGGTCGCGGTTCATGCGGATGGTCGCGCGGCGCGCCGCGCGTGAACCGTTTGCTTACATCGTCGGGCGCAAAGCATTTCACTCCCTCGAGCTTGAGGTCGGACCGGCGGTGCTAATCCCGCGGTGCGAGACCGAAAGCCTGGTCGATATCGCGCTCGCATTCCTGATTCGCCGCGACCATCCGGTAGTGCTCGATCTTGGCACCGGGTCGGGCGCGATCGCACTGGCGATCGCGGACAACGACGCCCGGGCGCGACTCGTCGCGACGGATATCTCGGTGGCCGCGCTGGCGCTCGCGCGCCGCAACAGCGTCCGTCTGGGATTGGCGCGACGGGTCGAACTGGTCGAGGCTGATTGCTGGAGCGCACGCTCCGGCCTTCCTTTAGGGAACTTCGATCTGATCGTGTCGAACCCGCCGTACGTTTGTGACAGCGCGATTGCGGCGCTGCAGCCCGAAATTGCGCGTTACGAGCCGCGGGTCGCGCTCCGTGGCGGAACCGACGGCCTTGATTTCTATCGCCGCATCGCCGCGGGATTGCGCGATCATCTTCTCCCCGATGGGGCCGCGATGGTCGAGGTTGGCGACGATCAGGCGGAGGCCGTAGCCGCAATTTTATCGGCGCATGGTTTTGACGTCACCACGCATCGCGATCTGGCCGGGATTGCGCGGGTGGTCCAAGCGCGTAAACGAACCTGATTGGTTGAACCGCGGCGTCCATCTATACTGGCTCGCGCGCGAGCGCGTATCAGCGCTCAGCAAGATGCAAGTTTATAAGGCTAGACAGTGGCGTTAAGCCGGCGTTGTGCGAGGGGAGCGGGTAATGGCGGTCGTCTGCTCGAGATACAGGCAAGTTTACCAGGCGTGCACAGCCGTGCCTCGCGGGCATAGCCCCATACGCCAGTGATGGACAAGATCATTATTCATGGCGGAGCGCGGCTGTGCGGCGACGTTACCTTGAGCGGCAGCAAGAACGCCACCCTGCCAATCATGATGGCGACGTTGCTGAGCGATGAGCCGGTCATCATCCAAAATGTGCCGCGCTTGCGCGATGTCGCCACCGCACTGGCGCTTCTAGCGGGCCTCGGCGTCGAGGCCCGCTGGCACGACGATCACGCTTTGTATCTGCATGCGCGCGCGATCACCTCGCATGAGGCGCCTTACGAGCTGGTCAAGACCATGCGCGCTTCGTTCGTGGTGTTGGGGCCGCTGCTGGCGCGTGGCGGGAGAGCGCGCGTATCGACGCCCGGCGGATGCGCGATCGGCGCGCGGCCGGTCAATTTGCATATTGCGGGGATACGCGCGCTCGGCGCGCGTATCCAGTTTCGCCATGGCTACGTTGAGGCGCGCGCGGACCGGCTCATCGGCTCGCGCATATGGCTGGATACCCCGTCGGTCGGCGCCACCGAGAACATCATGATGGCGGCGGTGTGCGCGCGTGGCCGCACGGTAATAGAAAATGCCGCGCGCGAGCCCGAGGTTCAGGACCTTGCCGGTATGCTCGGCGCGATGGGTGCGAGGTTGGCCGGCGCCGGTACACATGTGATTGAAATCGAGGGTGTCGAACGCCTGCATGGAGCCGAACACCGGATCATCCCCGATCGCATCGAGGCGGGTTCATTCATGGCGGCGGCGGCCATCACCGGCGGTGACTTGACGATTACCAATGCTCCACTCGATCATCTGGACGCGGTCGTCACCAAGCTCAGGGAATGCGGTGCGGAGGTTACTCCATCCGACGGTGGTGTGCGCGTCAGCCGGGCCGGCGTACTCAAGCCGGTTGAGCTGCGTACGTTGCCTTATCCGGGGTTTCCGACCGACCTGCAGGCGCAGATGATGGCCCTGTTGACCCAGGCATCCGGCACTTCGGTCATCACCGAAACCATTTTCGAGAATCGTTTCATGCATGCGCAGGAATTATTGCGGATGGGCGCCGATATCGTGATGAAGGGGCCGACGGCGGTCGTGCGTGGTCCGGCGCGCCTTAGCGGCGCGCCGGTTATGGCGACCGATTTGCGCGCCTCGATGGGTTTGATTCTGGCCGGCCTGGCCGCCGAAAACACCACGGAATTGAGCCGCGTCTATCATCTGGACCGCGGCTACGAGGCGCTTGACGCCAAGCTCATCGAGCTGGGTGCGCGAATGGAACGCACGGATGAGTAAGCGGCGATGAAATTGCGCCTGCTCGAGAGCGGCTCGCCGGAGTGCGAGCGTTTTCTTAATGCGCTCGCAAATCGACGCGCTGATAACGGCGGTGCCTTGGAACAGGCGGTGGCCGCGATTATTGCCGAAGTGCGCCGCGACGGCGACCGCGCGTTGATTCGTTTTGCCAGGCGCTTCGATGGAGCGCGGTTGAAGGCCGCAACGATTCGGGTCGGTGCGACGGAATTGAAGGCGGCGCGCGATTCGCTCGTGCGAGGCGAACGCGCCGCGCTCGAATTGGCCGCGCGCCGGATCACGGCGTTTCATCGTCGTACGCTCGATCATTCCTTCAACTATGTCGATGCGCTGGGGATGCGACTGGGACAATTGGTGACACCGCTCGAGCGTGTGGGCATCTACGTGCCGGGCGGGCAGGGCGCCTATCCATCGACGGTCCTGATGAATGCGTTACCGGCGCGTGTAGCGGGCGTGCGCGAGATCGTCATGGTCTCGCCCGCGGGCCGTGAGGGCGACCGTCCGATGACACTGGCCGCCGCCGCGATCGCCGGTATCGACGAGGTTTATCGAATTGGCGGCGCGCAGGCGATCGCCGCGCTGGCATATGGAACCGCGACGATCCGCCCCGTCGATAAAATTGTCGGACCCGGCAACGCTTACGTCCAGGCGGCTAAACGCATGGTTTACGGCGTTACCGATATCGACAAAATGGCCGGCCCGAGCGAAGTGGTCGTAATCGCCGATAATGGCGCACGACCTGAATGGGTCGCGGCCGATCTAATCGCGCAGGCCGAACATGGCTCGGGCGATGAGGCCGCGGTTTTACTGACGCCGCTCCATAAAATGGCGGTCAGTGTGGCGACGGCATTGGAGCAGGCGCTGGCACGCCTGCCACGAGCCGACGCGGTAAGCCGCGCGCTGGAACGTCGCGGCGCCGCAATCGTGGTGCGTGACTTGCCGGAGGCGTTCGAGCTTGCCAATCGGATTGCGCCGGAGCATCTGGAACTCGGCTTGCGCCATGCGGCGCGATGGCTCAAGCATGTGCGTGCGGCGGGCGCGGTGTTTCTGGGGAACAGCAGCCCGGCGCCACTGGGCGATTATCTCGCCGGCCCCAACCATGTGTTGCCAACCGGGGGCGCGGCTCGTTTTGCCTCGCCTCTGGGCGCATACGATTTCCTTAAGCGAACCAGTATAATCGGAGCGTCAGCCGACGCGGTGCGGCGGCTTGGTCCCAGCGTCGCGCGCCTGGCACGGATGGAAGGATTCGAGGGACATGCCCGTGCGGTGGAAATGAGATATCGCAAACCGGTGGCGGCCCTCGTGGGCAAGCATGGAAAACAAGGATAAACCGCGAACTCCGCGCGTCGCCGCCGACGCTCACAATCCGGCGAAACCCCCGCGCGAAGATGCCCCACGACGTGCCGAGGTGGAACGCAAGACGCGTGAAACCGCGGTTAGCGTCGAGCTGGTGCTCGACGGTAACGGCTCAAGTCGAATCAACACGGGCGTGTCGTTCCTTGATCACATGCTGGAGAGCTTCGCGCGCCACGGGTTCTTTGATCTGACGGTTGAAGCCAGCGGCGATCTGCATATCGACGAACATCATACGGTGGAAGATGTCGGTATTGTGCTCGGGCGCGCGTTTCGCACCGCCTTGGGTGAGCGCGCGGGCATCCGCCGTTTCGGCGAAGCGACGGTACCGCTCGATGAAGCCTTGTGCACCGCGGTGGTGGATCTCAGCGGGCGTTCATACCTGGCGTACTCGCTGCCGATCAAACAGGAACGTGTCGGCACGTTTCAAACAGTGCTGGTGCAGGACTTCATGAAGGCGCTGAGCGATGAGGTTGGCATGAACCTCCATTTGCGCCTGTACGAAGGGCGCAACCCCCACCACATTATCGAGGCCGCTTTCAAAGCTTTGGCGCGCGCGATGGATCAGGCGACCACGGTCGAAGCGCGCCTCAGCGGCGCACTCTCGACCAAGGGTACGCTTGCCTAGCGTGGATTTATTCGAGCGCTTCACGATTATCCCGGCGATTGATCTGAAGGGCGGCAGGGTCGTGCGGTTGTTGCGCGGCGACATGGCGCGGGTCACGGTTTATGATGAAGCTCCGGTTGAAACCGCAAGGCAATTCGAACGCGAAGGCGCCGAACTGATTCATATAGTCGATTTGGACGGCGCCGCGGCCGGCTCACCGCGCAATCTTGAAGCTATCCACGCAATTCGCGAGGCGGTGAAATGCCGCCTGGACGTCAGCGGCGGCTTGCGCACGATGGAGTCGATAGGCGCGGTCAGAGCGGCCGGCGCCGATATCATTTCGCTAGGTTCGGCGGCTTTTTTGAATCCCGCGCTACTGCGTGAGGCGTGTCACGCGATGCCCGGCAGGATTTTTGGTTCCGTCGATGCCCGCGACGGCCGTCTGGCGATCAAAGGATGGGTCGAAACCAGCTCGCTGACAGTCGGCGAAGCGGCGGCGCGCTTCCAACAGGCCGGAGTGGCCGCGATTACGCTGACCGATATCGCGCGCGACGGCACTCAGGCGGGTGCGAACACCGCGATGTTCGTCGAAATCGCCCGCGATCGCCAT
>JBOHWL010000233.1:0-7903 GCA_050736615.1 Binataceae bacterium (SeqCode)
GCTCACGCAGGGTCGCGGAAAGCTTTTGATCCGGCATCAAGCCGGTATCGAAGGTGTCGATCAGAATAGAAACGGGTTCGGCCACTCCGATCGCGTAGGCGACCTGAATTTCGCACTTGGCCGCCAAGCCGGCGGCGACGACGTTTTTCGCCACGTGGCGAGCCATATAACAAGCCGAGCGGTCAACCTTGCTGGGGTCCTTGCCGGAAAAGGCGCCGCCGCCATGACGTCCATAACCGCCGTAGGTATCGACGATAATCTTACGACCGGTCACTCCGCAGTCGCCATGGGGCCCGCCAACCACGAAGCTGCCCGTGGGATTGACGTGAAAAACGGTTGACTGGTCAAGATATTGCTCGGGAATGGTGCGTTTGATCAGTTCCTCGATAATGGCTTCGCGGATGGTGGCATAGCCGACCGCCGGACTGTGCTGGGTCGAAACAACCACCGTGCTGACACCGATCGGACGCCCGTCCGCATAACGCACGGTGACCTGGCTCTTGCCGTCCGGACGCAGAAAATCGAGCTTCTTTTCCTTGCGCAAGCGCGCCAGGTTCTCCATCAATCGATGCGACAGTGCGATTGGCAGCGGCATCAGTTCGGGGGTTTCATCACAAGCGAAGCCAAACATCAAACCCTGGTCGCCGGCGCCCTGTTCTTTGAAGAGCCCTTGTCCCTCGGTAACGCCCTGCGAAATATCCGGCGACTGCGGTTCGATGGCGGTCAACACCGCGCACTTGTTGCCGTTGAACCCGAGTTCGTCGTTATCGTAGCCGATACCACATGCGATATCGCGCGCTATCTTGATAAAATCCGGACGAGCCGTCGAGGTTATCTCACCCGCCATCACGATCAGTCCGGTTTTGACCAGCGATTCCAGCGCAACCCGTGAGTTGGCATCCTCTTTCAACAACGCGTCGAGCACGGCGTCCGAAATCTGATCGCACATCTTGTCGGGATGGCCCTCGGAAACCGATTCCGAGGTGAACAGGAAGTCCTTAATCGCCATTAACCGCAGCTCCTTGGAAATACCGAGTGCCTATCGTATGAGAGTTCTGTGGAGAGTTCACGGCACTTCTGGCATCAGGCTTGAGTGGCTTACGACACAACCTGGACGAATAACCGTCGCACGGCTGTTAAGTGTCAATGCTAAATTTCCGGTTGCCTTGGTATAACCAACCATAATGGCTGGGTCAAGGCTCGCCCGTCCGAGCGGTCAGGCTCGTCCGGCGCGACCTATACAACGCGCGATTTGGGACAATTTGTCTATTGTTCGCCGAAGCGATCATCAAATAGCTTTTTTAAAGCATTGATAGCTTGCTCGGCATCATCACCCTGTGCTTTGACCTTGAGGTGCGTGCCTTGTGCCGCTCCGAGCATGATGAGACCGGTTACGCTCTTGCCACTGACCTCATGGTCACCGTTTGCGACCGAAATCGCGGCCTTGAACCCTTTTGCGGTCTGCGCCAGCGCGGACGCCGCGCGCAAATGCAGCCCGAGCCGGTTGCGGACCTCCAAAATCGCCTCCGCTACGCTCACGGCATCTAAAATAAATCGAAGACGTTATTCGGTAAACGAAAGAGCGGGGAACAATCCGGACGGTAGGATTTTATCAACAAAACGTCACGAATTGGCGATAAAAAGCGGGGTGGTAGTCATGATTAACTCTTCGCGGAGCGGCTGCCGTCGCCGTTTTCCAAGCCTTCGCCGAGGATGTAACCGGTGAACAATTCGCGCAGGCGTGGCTCGATGGCATTTTCTCGCGTGGTTTGTTCGCGCGCGCGCCATCTAGCCAACGGAACCACCGCTTTGGCCATGTTGCGATGGCCGCCGGCACTGCCGATATCGCCGAACAACCGTTTGACCGCATCGCCCGCATTGTTGCGGCCGAAGCCATGATTGCGGACCGCGATTACCAAATCACTGCCCAGCTTGCCCGCTACGGCGACCCATTCGACGCCTTCAAACTGCAGGCAAAAGTCCGACATTTGAACGATCAGGTCGTCGCGTTCAACCGGGCCGAGATTAAGCACCACGAGACCATGGCGGACTTCCAGCCGCGCCATCGCACGCGACAGCATACGGGCGAAACTGATCGGCAGCTCGGGGCGATCCATCTGGCGCAGAAGATTGTAGTTGGCCAAGGTCGATAAATGCAAAAACGCCTGCACGTCATACTCGGTGGCGCGGCGCGACAAGGCCAGCGTGTCGCTGCGGATACCGTAGAGCAACGCGGTTGCCAGGCGTTCGCTGATTCTTTCTTCCGCCGCCATCAGGTACTCGGTCATAATGGTGGCAGTGGCACCGTAATCCACTCTGATATCTTCGAAGATGGCCAATCCGGTCTGATAGCCTTGATGATGGTCGATAACGATGTCGGAGCGCGGCAAACGTCCGTCGAAATAGGGCGGCTGGACATCGACCATCGCGATCTTTTCGAATGTCCCGAGTTCGACCTCGCCAGCGGGCGTCACCTCGATCTCGAGCAGATGGGTCATGGTTCGATTCTCGGGCCGGGTGACTGGCTTGAAGCTGAAAATCGGGGTGGTCTGCTTGTTACGGCCCAAGAGGGCGCGCAACGCGATTGCGCTGGACATGGCGTCCGGGTCGGGGTCGTCTTGCAGCACGATGGCGACCCGATCGCCGTCTCCTACCAGCGAGCGAAGTTCTTTAACTTTTTGCTTAGTGAAAGTTTGATCCATAGGATTGGACCGCGACGATCTGGTTCACGGCTCATCGCGATCCGGCCTCAGGCATGGGCCGAGGGTGACCTTCGAGTGGTGTTATGCGGGTTGGTCAACCAGAGATGATCGTCCCCGTAGTAAGAAAATCATTATCCTTGGCCTTTAACACAGCGTCAATTCAACGATCAATGCGCTAGACTCGAACCGGCAAGGTTTCGCCAGAGGTATGCCACCAACCCGAAGCGAGGAGGCTTGCAAGGTTTCATATAACGGCTCGTTTAACATGAGAGCCTCTAAGACAATAAATTTAATCACTGCCAACGGGTATGAACGACGATAAATGTGAAATATGCCGCCGGCCGGTGCGCGAGTGGCTGCTCAAACTGACTTTGGAGGACCCGGCCGGATTCTCTCAAACCGCGCTAATATGCTCGAATTGCGGCGTCAAGCTCCGGCTGTCCTCTGAAAAGACGCGCGACCTGCAGATCGATCCCTGGTTTCACGAAGCCGTCGCCCGCGTGCTTAAAGGCAGGAATTAATTATGGCATCCGCCCCCAGGACTCGCGACGCGCTGGATTTATGGCCATACGAGGAGGCGCGCAAGCTGAGCCAGCGCGTCGCTTCCCCGGACGCTTCGCGCGCGGTGGTGTTTGAAAGCGGTTTCGGACCGTCGGGCCTGCCGCATCTGGGCACGATGGGCGAGGTGCTGCGTCCCTACTATGTGCGGCACGCCTTCATCGCTCTTGGCAATTCACAGCCAACCCGCTTCGTGGTCTTCATTGACGATATGGACGGGCTGCGCAAGGTGCCAGAAAGTATCCCGAATCGCGCAAGCACGAGTCATTATCTGGGCCAGCCGGTCTCGCGCATCCCCGACCCTTACGGCGAATGCCATGAGAGCTTCGCCGCCCACATGATTGGACTCTTGCGCACGTTTCTGGCGCCGGTTGAGGTTGAATACGAGTTGCTGCGGTCGAGTGAGATGTATCAAAGCGGGCGCTTTGACCGCGGCCTGGAACTGGTGCTGGCCCATCACCAGGAAATCATCGCGGTAATCGCGCCGACCCTGCGCGAAGAAAATCGCGCGGGCTGGTCGCCGCTGATGCCGCTGTGCCCGCGATGCGGTCAGATCAATTCCACCCTGGTCACGGCGTATCATGCAGAGCGTGCCAGCGTCGAATTCTCCTGCGAGCGTGCCTTCGGCGGCGCGCTCGGATGCGGATTACGGGTCGAACAAAGCGTGCTTGGCGGAATGGCCAAGGTGCAATGGAAGGTCGATTGGGCGCTGCGCTGGTACGTGCTGGGTGTCCATTACGAACTCTATGGCAAGGACCTGATCGATTCGGCGCGGTTGTCGGCACAAATCGTGCGCATCATGGGCGGCCGGCCGCCGCTGGGCTTTCCGTTCGAAATGTATCTAGACGAGGAAGGCCACAAGGTTTCCAAATCGGTGGGACGGGGCGTCGGGGTCGAGCAATGGCGCCGTTACGCGCCGATTGAAGTGCTGAAGTACTTTCTAATTCTCAATCCACGCCGCGCGCGCAAGCTGTTTCTCGAATCGATTCCCCAATACGTCGATGAATACCTCGATGCCATGCGCCAATGGAGCACGGCGGAGGAGGACGCGCGGCGCAACTCGCCGCTGGAATTTGTGCTGCAAAGTGACAGTGCGCGCCGCTTCGATTCCGCGCTGAGCTTCAGCCTGATTATGAATCTCGTGCCAGCCGTCGGTATCGGCGATCCGGAGTTGTTGTGGAACTACGTTAGGACCTATGATCCCGCCATCGAGAATGACCCGGAGACCGCCGCGCTTACGCGCACGCTGGTTTCCTGCGCGCTGAATTTCTACCGGGATTTTATCGAGCCGGGTAAACGGCCGTACACGCCCACTCAGGACGAGCGCGGTCAACTGCGTGAGCTGGCCGATTTCCTGCACACCAATCCCGACGCCAGCGCCGAAGCGATCGAAAAGACGATTTACGATCTCGGCCGCGCCCATTATGAAAAGCCGGGCCAGGTGTTCGCGCCGATTTATCGCGTGCTGCTCGGCCAGGAGCGCGGCCCGCGCTTGGGCGTCTTCATCCGCCTGGCCACGCCGGAAAAAATCGCGGGCAAGATTGAAGCCGCACTGAGGTAACAAAGGCCGCTCACACGAATTCCGCGAAGACGCTATCGGCCATTTCCAGACCGCGTTTAGCCAGCCGGATTCGTTCCTGGCCCCGAATCAACAGACCGTTGTTGATCAACGGTTGCGCGATATTTCCAAACATTGACTCGAAGCTTTGACCGAAACGCACTGCAAAATCGTTCAATGCAAAGCCGCCGGCCAGCCGCAGATTCAGAAATACGAACTCACCGGCCGCAATACGGGCATCGAGCGTCTCGGCGCCCGCCTCGGCAAGACCGTGAACCTTTATATGTTCCAGATAGCGTGACGGCGATCGTTCGTTCCACCAGCGCCGGCCGGCCGCACCGTCGCGCGCAAAGCTATGCGCACCAGCGCCCAACCCCAGATAGCTTTCACCACGCCAATAACTGAGGTTATGGCGCGCCTCGCGGCCGGGCTGCGCGTAATTCGATATTTCGTACATTGAGTAACCGCGTGCGGGCAATTCCTCACGCACGAGCGCGTACATTTCGGCTTGATCATCATTTTCCAGGGGCCGAATACGTCCGCGTTTCAGGTCGGCAAAGAATGGTGTCCCCTCCTCGAAGGTCAGGTTGTAAGCGGAGATGTGATCGGGCGCCAGCGCCGCGGCCTGCTCTATATCGAAGCGTATCTGGGCAAGGCTTTGACCGGGCACCGCGAAAATCAGGTCAAGATTGAGGCGTCCGAAGCCCGCGCGATGCGCATTGCGAGCGGCTTCGCGAGTTTGATCGGCGTTATGGATGCGGCCGAGAAATTTCAGCGTGGAAGCGTTGAACGACTGCGCGCCGAAACTGATTCGATTCACGCCGGCTGCTCTCATCCCATCAAGTTTCTTAAGGTCGACTGTACCCGGATTGGCTTCGAGGGTGATTTCGGCGTCACGCTCGAGGCCAAAGATACGCTCCGCGCCACGTATAAGAGCGCCAATCGATTGCGGCTTGAACAGCGAAGGCGTGCCGCCGCCAAAGAAGATCGTCTTGATCTGTCCGCTATCCGCCCATGGAGCCTCGCCGGCGCGGCGTGTCATCTCAGCGATAAGCGCGCGGGTATATTCGGGCTCGGGCCAGCTTGCCGCCGCGTACGAGTTGAAGTCGCAGTAGGGGCATTTCGCCTGGCACCAGGGAATATGGATGTAAAGCGAAAAGCTCACGCCTAGACTAGTCGGACTATACTTGACTGAATCCCGGGTACCCATCCCGGGGACATCTTACCGCAACCTACCTGAGCGTAAGACCCCGGCGGTCATTCACCACTATCGTACCGACGACCTTATCCCAAAGTTCCTGTTTGTCTTTGTCCCACAGCAGCCAAAAATTAACGATGCCGAAGGTGACGAGGCTCAAAACCCCGATGACGGGTTTGGCGATTACTTCGCGCACGAGCGACAACCCAAACCCGACCGCATGACCGTCGTTCAGTCTGACAACGCGCATACCCAAGACCTGCTTGCCGGGCGTCTGACCATGCGCAAAGGTAATCAACCCCCAGATTAGGTACTCCAACCCGAGCGTAACAAGGAAAAGGAGTGGCTCCAACAGGTAGCCGCCCAAGCGCCTTGCTGGCGACGCGATTGTTATTCCCGTGGATGCCCCTTCCACTTGATGGCAGAACTGGCAGGATCGCCCGGCGCCGAAGCTTCTGCCGCAGTTCTTGCAGATGTTCACACCTTCGGCTGGGGATTGACGATCCATCGAGGGTGTCTCGGGATGCCGCAGTGCGCCGCAGGCCGGGCATGCGAGAGCGGTTTCAGACACCTGATGGCCACATTTAGTGCAGTAGAGCATCTAACCCCACTTTTTTACCAATTTGGCTGACTAGCAAATTAGTGACTTTTCGGCAAGAACGAAGATAGAAAATGTGCCGGCTGTAACCCGAATGGCATGGCGGCTATACTTCGGGACGATCTGTTTCAGCGAGGACCGCCGATCGTTTCCACTCCCAAACATGGCGAAGCAGCGCCGCAAGTTGTAGAACCGGACGCGGCAAAGGGCGCTTCGATAGCCGCGCGGCTAGGTCCGAGTATGGCGGGGCTGGTCGCCGCCGGAATTTTGCTGAGCCGGATCGCCGGTCTGGTCCGCGAGAGCATCTTCGCGCATTACCTGGGCAACTCGGCTGCGGCCGACGCTTTCAAGGCCGGCTTCAGGATTCCCAATATCTTGCAGAACCTGCTCGGCGAAGGCGCGTTGTCAGCGTCATTCATTCCGGTCTATGCGCGTCTATTGAGCGAGGGTGAGGGAGAAACCGCCGACCTGCTCGCATGGGCGGTGGGTGGGATGCTAGCGGTGGCGGTGGCAGTGCTGGTCGTAATCGGTGTTTTTGCCGCGCCCTATCTGATCGATGCTATCGCGCCGGGCTTTCATGGCGATAAACGCGCTCTGACCGTCACGCTGGTCCAGATTTTATTCCCGGGCGCCGGCTTGCTGGTGTTATCGGCATGGTGTCTGGGCGTGCTGAACAGCCATCATCGTTTCTTCGCTGCTTACGCGGCGCCGGTGGCGTGGAATATCGCGATTATCGCCACGCTGGTGATTTACGGCCCTCATCGCACCGAAGAGCAATTGGCGATCGACGTCGCCTGGGGCGCGGTGGTGGGGGCCGGCCTGCAGGTGCTGGTGCAATTGCCGCAGACGCTCAGGCTCTTACGGCGATTGCGGGTGAATTTCACGCGCACCCGCACCGCGCTGAAAACCGTAATCAAT
Organism: Binataceae bacterium (SeqCode); assembly: GCA_050736615.1. Lineage (GTDB taxonomy): Bacteria > Desulfobacterota > Binatia > Binatales > Binataceae > JBOHWJ01. The sequence goes on from JBOHWL010000233.1 coordinate 7,533, forward strand.
AATTTGCTGCCGGTGGTGGCCGGACGCGGGGTAGGGCAGTTCAGCGGCTATGTCGATAATCTGCTGGCCAGCTTATTGCCGACCGGCGCGGTCGCGGCGCTGAATTACGCGCAAATTCTTTACCTGCTGCCAATCAGCCTGTTCGGTATGTCGGTGGCGTCGGCGGAGTTGCCGGCGATGTCGCGCGCGACCCGCGGGGGGTCCGACGGGATGGCCGAGGCGCTGCGGTTGAGGCTCAACGCCGGCGTGCGACAGATCTCCTTTCTGGTGGTGCCGTCGGCGTCGGCGTTTTTATTTATTGGCGACGTGATCGTCGCGTTGATTTTTCAGTCGGGCGAGTTCACACACGCGGACGCGATCTACGTCTGGGC
>JBOHWL010000234.1:0-29838 GCA_050736615.1 Binataceae bacterium (SeqCode)
CTGGAATCTTCCGGCGCCTGATTGACGGCTGGCATCAGCGCGCCACCATCCGGATGTGGTGCGAGGCTCACCGCGATACCGCCGCGGCCAAGCGGCTGCAGCGTTGGCGTAGCCGCCTCAAGCAGGGTCATGGCATCGCTTTGCAACAACCATCGGCCATCGCGGCCGATGCCGACAGGAACGATTTCATATCGTCGCGGATCCATCGCCGACATTACGGTCAGCGCCGATCGCAACGAGACTTCATGCTCACCTGAACGACCGCCGAAGAGTACTGCGATACGGATTTTCTTTCGCGCCATCCCACCCCCTTTTACGATCCCTGATGATGCGGCGGATCGCATGATCCTTAACGGAGCGCCGCAAGGCCTGCAAATCAACGCCTGAATCGGGCGGATGGGCGGAATACCCGTCTATCAAGGAGCCATGAGCTATTGGCGGTAGTTCGGGGCTTCCTTGGTGATGAAGACGTCATGCACGTGACTTTCGCGCTGGCCCGAATCGCTTACCCGGATGAACCTGGCGCGGCGCCTGAGTTCGCCCAGATTGGCCGCGCCGATATAACCCATGCCCGCCTGCAGTCCACCCGTTAACTGCTCGATATTCGAGGCGAGCGCGCCGCGATGGGGAACGCGGCCCTCGATGCCTTCGGGCACCAACTTGGAGTCGTTGATGTCGCTCTGCCCATAACGGTCCCGCATGCGCTCGCTCATCGCGCCCAGCGAACCCATCCCACGATACAATTTGTAGGTGCGGCCCTGGTACAAAATGGTTTCACCGGGACTTTCCTCGGTGCCCGCGAACAAAGAGCCAATCATGACGGTGGAAGCGCCGGCCCCCAAGGCTTTGGTGATGTCTCCGGAGAAGCGGATGCCGCCGTCGGCCATGACCGGGATATTGAGCGGCTCGGCGACCGCGACGCAATCCATGATCGCGGTCATCTGCGGCACGCCCACGCCGGAAACCACGCGGGTGGTGCAGATTGAACCGGGTCCCATGCCGACGCGCAAAGCGTCGGCGCCGGCGTCGATTAGGGCGCGCGCTCCTTCGCCGGTCGCCACCGCCCCGGCGATCACTTCGAGCTCCGGACATTCACGGCGCGTTGCCTTAAGTGCGTCGATCACGTTGCGCGAATGGCCGTGCGCGGTATCGATGCACAGGACGTCGGCGCCGGCCCGTTTGAGTGCGGCCACACGCTCCTCGCGTTCGAGGCCGACGCCAATCGCCGCGCCCACCCGCAAGCGGCCCATCTGGTCCTTGCTGGAGAACGGATGGCGGATGGCCTTGTCCATATCCTTGACCGTGATAAGCCCGCATAACCGCTCATGATCGTCGACCAGTGGCAGCTTTTCGATCCGATGAGCCTGCAGGATTTCTTTGGCCTGTTCGAGCTGAATACCGGGACGCGCGGTGACGACCCGCGCGGTCATCATCTCGCGCACTGGACGGTCGAGCCGGCGCTCGAAGCGCAAATCCCGATTGGTCAAAATTCCAACCAGCCGTCCGCCATCCACGACCACCGGCAGCCCGGAAATGCCGTGGCGCTCCATGATGGACAGGGCCTCGCCGATTTTCTGCTCGGGATGAACCGTGACCGGATCGACAATCATGCCGCTTTCGAACTTCTTGACCGTTGCGACCTCGGCCGCCTGGCGTTCAATCGGCAGGTTGCGATGGATGAAGCCGAGGCCGCCCAGTTGTGCAATCACAATCGCCGTGCGCGATTCCGTCACCGTATCCATCGGACTCGATACCAGCGGGATGTGCAGACGAATCCGGGGCGTGAGCGAGGTGGCGATATCGCAATTGGAGGGCAATAGATCGGAGGCCTGGGGCAGCAAGAGCACGTCGTCGAAAGTGAGGCCTTCACGAAGCTCCTGGTGCGGCATAATACGTCTCCCAAATAAGAAAAAGCCCGCAGTTTACCTGCGGGCCTGAGTTGCTTTCACGGATCGAGCCGGACTTCTCCGGATGCGCCATAGCTTTGAATAACAGATACGGTCCTGCCGGGCAATTCGCGGATTGTCGAAGAGCACGGATTCACGTCCCGCTGTTGGCGGCGTTCGCCAGACGCCCACGCGCCCATTAGGCGCCTATGTTTGCGCAAAACAGCGCTATTGCGCGCTGATTGGACCCGACACCACGACCCGCACGGGTATGCCTTCGTAATCCGCTGGCATAGCGGCGCGCATTTGGGGGGTGTCCTTCTCGACGTACACCACAATTGCGGCCTGGTTCGTCTCGTCCCAGCGGCCAATTCCGCTGCCTATGAACTGGGGAATGCCCCGCAGTTCGGGTTTGTGCCGATCACGCACCCGGGTGGCGCGCGTAACTGCCACTGCCATTGCGGAATTGGCAACCCCACGCGCCGCCGATGAAGAAGCGAGCGGTGTACCGCTGGTAACATTGGCGCTCGCCGCCATCGCTGAGGTGGAGACACATCCCGGCACTATACTGACACCAAGTCCGTTGAGAACCGGCCAGATCGGGTTGGCGAACGTAATCGAGTTGTCGTTGTTTCCGGCGAACAGCAGGCCAATCGCATCGGGACAGGGCGTCTGCCCCGCCGGAGCATTGGGCACGTTCACGATTAGCGATCCCGAATCGCCCGGCATGCTGAAGGCTGGGAAGGTTCCGATTGGCACAATCGCGATCTGGTTGATGAAATTGGCGACGCCCGCCCTACCGTGACATTCCCTCGTATATCGAATTCCGCCGCCATGCTGGCGCGTCAGGCTGACGTTCACGGCCTGAATGACACCCTCGGTGTAACCAGTGGTGCGGCCGGTTTTCTGCACCAACTCACCCGGGGTGGGCGAACTCTCGACGGTGCCGCTGATATTGCCAATTCCCGCGATAAAACCGGTTGGGCTTACATCGCCCGCCACGACCTGGGCGATTGACGCGTCGGCCACGTTATCCATCCGTGGCTTGAAAGATAGGGTGATCGAGCGGCTGAAGTAAGCGACCGCATCATCGGTGTTCTTGAAACAGGTGGGATTTTGGTCGGCCAACCCTGGCTGGATGATCGCCTCTCCTGGTTTGGCCTGGTTGACGCGCCCGAGCACGTGATTATTGCTCAGGATATACTGCGTGCCGTTGTTATCCTGTACCAGCGCGCCCAACGTACCCGTGCAACAGGCGCGCTTGGTGCCCAGCTTGATGTTGCCCCCGGAGACACCAAGATCAATTGGGCGGGCGTCGAAAGCCGCTTGCGCGTCAGCTCTGGTGCAAAGACAAGCCGTCACGAACAAGGCCGCGACGACGCTTTGGGCGATCCTCCACGAACACTGCATCGGCAAAAACCTAACGCCTTTCCACCTACCACGCCAGTTAGTATGCGCGAAGCGCTTGCTATCGTCGTCAATGACTGACCAAGGAGGGCGGTGACGGGTTGATTTATTTGCAATTGGAACCCCCGCCCGAATAGAGCAGCAGCAATTGCTCGCCAAGCTCGCGTACCAGGAAACGCTGCATTTCGCTGATTACCGGTTCGAGCGCGCGACCCTCAATCAGCCAATGGCCACAGCCGGCAAGCGTAGCCAAGTGTGAGCCGCTCCGCTCCGCCATCGTACGTATCCCGGCAATAGGTGCGAAGCGATCAGTTTCGCCGGCGATAATCAGCCGTAGCGCGACTGCGGCGATGCCCAAGCTGACCCTGCCGCGCGCGACGTCCCGTGCCATTGCCGCGGCTTCCGGGACCATTGCGCTGGCCAGCTTCTCGCGCCGGAATTGGTCCAGGCTAGCGAACAATTCCGCCGCCAGAGGGCCCCTCGGTGGCCTGATCATACCGCCGCCCCACAGCGCGCGAAGATTGCTCATCCGCACGTATATCGGCGTGCGGACACCCGGTACCAGGGGCGCGAAGGCTACCGCCGCCCGCATGCCTTTGCGCTCGGCCAGCTTGAGCGCAAGCAGTCCGCCGATGCCGTGGCCAACAACTATGAACTCGCGTCCGAGCTTTGCTGGCAATTCGCCAAGCAATTCCAGCGCCTGAATAAATCCGCGATTGCCCAAGGCCGCCTGCGCACGCCGAAGGTCCGGTGCGTAGACTTCCCAGCCGAGGCTGACGAGGTAACCGATCAGGGCCGCTAGATGGTCCGTGGTGGCGAACAGTTCCGATAGAACGACGATAGGGACCGCGAACTTCGCAGCCGCCGGGCGCATATGGCTGACATGAAGGTGGCCTAAAGTTATTTCTTCCACGCTCTCGCCTTATCAGAGCGCAGACTGGATTTCGAAGCGGCGTGTTCTCATAAAAATCAAGGCTGCGCCGCGATTAAGGATGGTTTGGCGTTGCCAGCATGAAAAGAAAAGAGCCCCCGGTTTAAGGAGGCTCTTTCCTGTTTTACGAGGCCTTAAAGCCCCGGCTCGTCTCAGCAGCAAGCCCGGCAAAGTGTTAGGGCCTTCGGGCACGATGCCCGAAGGGCGAAGGCAATTAGACGCTTACTTCGACTTTTTCTTCTTTCCGGCCTTTTTCTTCATAGTGCTCTTCAGCTTCGATTTGGACTTGGTCGCCTTAGTACCGGGCTTCTTCTTAATTGGCATAGGCACCTCCCTCGACGGTCGCTGCTGCCGGACGAGCGCTCAAACTTGGTTAGCGCTCAACGCTTTCGGACGTGATTATAGAAATACGTTATGTCTCGATCAAGACATTCGAGTGATCTTTATAAAGAAATTTTAAATTTCGAGAAGTATCGCCATCACAAGCCTTTTCCTGAAAGTAGAATACTGTTCAGCATAAGCGGACTTGAACTTCGGAGGAACCATATTTACGCTTTCACCCATGGGTCGCCTAAGTTCTTACCTCCGCGCGCGATGGCTCAATCTAATTCTCGGCGCGATCATGGCGGCGCTGGTGGGCAATTGTTTTGTCGGTGCGCTCGGTCCGCGCGACCTGCTAATTCTGCGTCACCATCGCGCCCTGCTGGAAAGCAAACGCGATCAATTGCAAGCGGAAAATAGCCAACTGACATTAAGAATCAGCAAATTACGCTCAGATAAAGCATATCTGCAACGGTTGATCCGGCGCGAACTCGGCTATTCCCGCCCCAATGAGCTGGTCTATCGCTTTGCCGACCCACGCGCGGCTTCAAAGAATATTCCCTCGCATTAGCAACGAGATCCAATCGGCGCGTCAAAGGAGGGCTCACCGCGCCCTTCAAGTGCAGCCTCGAACCCGTGCAATTTGATTCCGCGGTGCGGCGCGATAACATGCGCAGTCGGCACCGGTCGTAGCAGCCGCATGACGGCTGGTTTGATTGAAGGGCGACCTGTAACCGCCTTGATTCGAGGCCGCGCCGGGCCGCCACGCTCAAGTTTTTTCATCGCGCGATTTGAATCAATGCCAACCGTTGAATCGACCAAGCAGGAGCCTGGCGAAAAATCCCGCCGTGCGCCTCTCGTAATACTGTTCCTCACCGTCTTCATCGACTTGCTCGGCTTCGGCATCGTGATTCCATTTCTGCCGTTATATGCCGGGCGATTGGGAGTAGGTGCCCTTGGGATCGGCCTGGTCCTGGCGGTCTATTCCCTCATGCAGTTCCTCTGCGCGCCGCTGTTGGGGCGCATCTCCGACTATGTCGGACGGCGGCCGATCATCATGCTGGGCCTGCTCGGCTCCTCGATTGGGTATCTAATCTACGGGTTCGCCTTTTCGTTCGCGCTGCTGTTGATTTCGCGCGCGGTGCATGGAATGTGCGCGGCGACGGTATCGACCGCACAAGCCTATGTCGCCGACACCATGCCGGAATCAAAGCGCGCGCACGGGATGGGAATGATCGGCGCCGCCTTTGGTCTCGGGTTCGTGCTGGGGCCCGCCATTGGCGGTCTGCTAGGTCGGGCGAGCCTGCGATTACCGGTGTTTTTCGCCGCTGGCCTAACCTTCGCCAACCTGATTTTCGCGGCGCTGGCGCTGCCCGAATCGCATACGCCCGACCAGCACATGCGGCTGGAGCTAAAGCGCATCGTCGAGCCGGTATTGATGCTGCCGCGGCGGTTGACGGGACATCGGCTTTCGCGCCTGTTCACAATCGCCTTTTTGTTGACCTTCACGATCTCCGCCTGGGAGGCGACTTTCGCGCTGATGGCGCCGGTGATTTACGGCTATCGCGCACTCGGCGTTGGCGTGCTGCTGGCTTATGCCGGCCTGGTGCAGGCGATCACACAGGGTTATTTGCTGCGCAAACTCGTCGGCCGCGCCGGTGAGCCGAAGCTGATCCGCCTCGGGGCCTTGCTACTTGCGATCGGCATGATACCGCTGGCGAGTTCCTCCTCGCATGCGATGTTGTTGGTTTTGCTGGCGCTGGTCTCGCTCGGCTACGGCTTTGGGAGTCCATCGGTCGCCAGCCTGATCTCCCGGCGCAGTGAACGCCATCAGCAGGGCGAGGTGTTGGGCGTGAATCAATCGGCATTGTCGCTCGCGCGGATCTTTGGCCCGATAGCGGCAGGCCTGGTTTACGAATTAATCGGGCCGGTGGCCGCCTACGCCGGGGGTGGCGCGGTCGCTTTGGCCGCACTGGCGCTCGCCGCGAGTATCGAGCCGGCGCGGCAAATGGAGCCGGCCCGGGAGGCCGATGGAGTGCGTTTTTAATCCGAGGGAGGGATCCACACGTTAAACTGGGTGCTGGTTTTCCATATCTTCGGCGTCATCGTCTGGGTTGGCACGATGCTGGTCACATGCACGATGCTGGCGTTGGTGCCCGCGGAGGCGGGGGTGGCCAAGCAGCGCCTCATCGTCACGGCGCGCCGGCTATTCAACGTCGGTGGCAATATCGGCGCCCTTGCCACGATTATTTTCGGCATCCTGGCGATTCTCGCCTATCCGCAAGTCATGGCTTTCGGCTGGCTGCACGTAAAGCTTTTGCTGGTGCTCCTGCTAATCGCGGTACACGTCAGGATTTATGTGCGGCTCAATGGGCTGCGCTTAGATGCCGACTCCGCCACGCGCCGCGAATTCAGCATGTTGCACGGGATCGTCAGCCTGCTGCTGTTGGGCATTCTCATCATGGTGATAGTGAAGCCGTTCTAAAGCGCGTGCGGCGCAAATTCCGATGAATTCCGCCAACGTGCTCATTCGGCTCCATTGTAGGCGCGGTCGGCCGCCTGCAACGCCATTCCGCGCGCGATTTCCATTCCCATGGATTCGAGAATGGTCTCAAGCGCGTTCAGAATCAGCATCACGTTTTCGCGGCGGGACGATTCGCCGATGAGCCCGATACGCCAGACTTTGCCTTTGAGCGGGCCCAGTCCCGCGGCGATTTCGGTGTTGAATAAACGCAGTAGTTCGGCGCGTACGGCGGCCTCGTCAATGCCCGGCGGCACCATCACTGTGGCAAGCTGCGGCAAACGATATCCTTCCTGTGCCGCCAGCTTAAGCCCCATCGCATTGAGTCCCGCCTGCAGCGCCGCCGCGTTCGCGCGATGACGGTTGAAACGCGGCTCGAGTCCTTCCTCGACGACGATGCGCAAAGCCTCGTATAAGGCGTAATTCATGGTGATCGGGGCCGTGTGATGGTAGAGCCGGTCGGGACCCCAGTAGCGCTCGATCATGGCGAGGTCGAAGTACCATGAGCGGCATTTGCTCTTGCGCGTGCGCACCGCCTCCATCGCGCGCTCACTAAACGTGACCGGCGCGAGCCCGGGAGGCGCGCCCAAGCCTTTTTGCGTGCAGCTATAGCAGGCGTCCACCTGCCAACGGTCGATTTCCACCGGTACGCATCCGAGCGAGGTCACCGCGTCCATTACCATCAGTGCGCCGTAGCGATGGGCCATCGCGCCCAGCTCGTCGACCGGCTGATATACGCCGGTTGACGTCTCCGCGTGGACGATCGCCAGCAGCTTGGGCTTGCCAGCCGCCTTGAGCGCCGCTTCCAGCCGCTCGGGTTCGACGATCCGTCCCCACTCCGCATCGACCCGATCAACTTGCGCGCCGAAGCGCGCGGCGGCGTCGGCCAAACGCTCGCCGAACGCGCCCGCGATGCCAATCACCACGCGATCGCCTTCCTCGATAAGGTTGACCAGCGCCGTCTCCATTCCCGCCGAGCCCGTGCCGGAGACCGGAAAGGAGATCTCGTTGCCGGTTTGAAAGACCAGGCGCAACAGTTTCTTGATGTCTTCCATCACCTTGACGAAATCGGGATCAAGATGGCCCACTACCGGCGACAGCATCGCCTTCATCACGCGCGGATGCACGTTGGAAGGACCGGGACCGAGCAGCACCCGCGCCGCGGGCTGGAGTTCTGGAAACGAATTTGCCAAACCTGAGCCTCTCTTCCGCGGCCATTATGGGCCGCGCAAATTTCTTCTTTTCATTATGACGGTCGCGGCCTGATAGCAAAACGGCTTCGCTAATGTCGATGAGCGCGGCGGCGACTCATGCTAGGATGGTAGCCATGGATGCCAACGGCATGGCGCGGAGCGACGCGGCCATCAGCCCAGCCTTAGTCGCCCAATTGCGCGAAATTGTGAGCGACGGAGTCATTTCGCGCGCAACCGAACTCAAGGTGTACGAATGCGACGGCTGGACGGTCGAAAAGAGTGCGCCGGAAATTCTGGTCAGGCCGCGTTCCACCCTGGAAGTCAGCGCGGTGCTCAAAGCGCTCTATCGCGCGGGCGTCGCTTTTGTGCCACGCGGCGCGGGCACCGGCTTGTCCGGCGGATGCCTGCCGTTGCACGCGCCCGTGATGGTTTGCACCTCGCGCATGAACCACATTATCGGAATTGATCTGGCCAATCGGAGGATCGAAGTCGAAAGCGGGGTGGTGAACCTGCACGTCACCAACGCGGTCAAGCACAACGGCTATTTCTATGCGCCCGATCCTTCTTCCCAGGTGGCCTGCACTATCGGAGGCAATATCGCCGAGAATTCCGGCGGACCGCATACGCTGAAATATGGCGTCACCACCAATCATGTGTTGGGGGTCGAACTGGTGCTCCCGGACGGCGAAATTGCCCAGCTTGGAGGAGCGGCGGAGGAGTGCTGCGGCTACGACCTGGTCGGCGCCGTGGTCGGTGCCGAGGGCACCGCCGGCATTATCACGCGGGCACTTCTGCGGCTTTCGCGTTCACCGCAAGCGCATCGCACCATGCTTGCGGTCTTTGCCGGCGTTGACGACGCGACGCGGGCGGTCTCAGCGATTATCGCCGCCGGCATCATTCCCGGAGCCATCGAAATGATGGATCAACTCATTATACGGGCGGTTGAAGCGGCCTTTCACGTCGGTCTGCCCCAAGACGCCGGGGCCGTGCTGATTATCGAGCTCGACGGCCTTGCCGCCGGCCTTGACGAGCACGCGAACGGGGTCGCCGAGATGGTGCGCGCATGCGGTGCGCGCGAAGTGAGGCTGGCCCGTGATGAAAACGAACGGGCTGGCCTCTGGAAGGCGCGCAAACGGGCGTTTGGCGCCGTGGGGCGGCTGGCGCCCAATTATGCGACGCAGGACGGCGTGGTGCCGCGTACGCGGCTGCCCGATATCCTGCGCGCGATCAACGCGATCAGCGACCGTTATCATCTGCCAATTGGCAACGTGTTTCATGCCGGTGACGGCAATATTCATCCGATCGTGCTCTACGACGAGCGCGATGCCGGACAGGTGCGCCGCGCGATTGAAGCGGGACGTGACATCTTGCGCGCCTGTGTTGAGATGGGCGGAAGCCTCACCGGGGAACACGGCATCGGGGTCGAAAAAATGAGCGAGATGCCACTGCTGTTCACCCCCGACGATCTGATCGTCATGAGCGAGTTGCGCCACGTGTTCGATCCAAAGGAACGTGCCAATCCCGGCAAGGTGATCCCGACGCCGGGCGGATGTGTCGAGGTTAGCGCCCCGCGCCGCCAGGCGCCACTCTGAGCCATGCCGGCATGATCGATTCCACGCGCACTTCACGGCTGATGACGGAGTTCGGCGCTCTCCTCGGACCAGCCCGCATCCGGCCGCCGTGGGCCAATGAGGTGCGCGCGGCCAGGTTTGTCCTGGAGCCGTCCGATCCGGATGAAGTCGCGGCAATCGTGCGCAAATGCGAGGCGGATGGAATCGCGCTGGTTGCGCTAGGTGCGGCACGCACACTCAGCGCCATCCGTGCGGATCCCGCAGCCGTTGGAGTTTCTTTCACACGGATGAACCGGATTGTCGCCTATGAACCGGACGACATGACGGTGGTGGCGGAGGCCGGCCTGACGCTGGCCGAACTTAACGCCGTCCTGGCGCGGCATGGTCAGCGCCTGCCCGCCGATCCGTGCATGCCGCAATTAACGACCTTGGGTGCGCTGGCGGCGGCGGCTCAGGCCGGACCGCTGCGCCATAGCGAAGGCACCGTGCGCGACGCGCTGATTGGAATTCGCTTCGTCGGTCACGATGGGCGGCTGGTCCATGGAGGCGGCCAGGTGGTCAAAAACGTTGCCGGTTATGATTTGATGAAGGTGATGACTGGATCGTTTGGCACACTGGGCATAATCACGGAAATGACTTTCAAGCTACGCCCGATTCCGCAACGTTATACCTTGGTGACGGCGCAATGCGAAAACGGCGCGGATGCGTTTGCCATGGCCGAGCGCATTGCGGGCGAGTTGCCGCTGCTCCATCTGGACGTTGCCAGCGTCGGCGTCAGCCATCGCCTGGGCCTCGGCGCGGCCTTCACGCTGTTCGCCGGGCTCGGTGGTTCCGCCATCGAGGTTGACTTCATGCGCGCGCGCGTGACCGAACTGCTGGGCGCGCGCGGCGAGATTCATGACGCCAGTGAATCGAACACGCTCTACCAGGCGTTGCGCGATTTCACTTGGGACGAAGCGGCGGTTTCGGCCCAGTTGGCTGTGCCGCCGGCGGCTCTGGCGCAATCCCTGGAGCGATGTGAGGCCGAATTTCGCGCGCATGCTGGTGTCGGCGTCGCCCAGCTTTACACCGTTGATGGCAAACTGGCCGGGAGTCCAGAACCCGCGCCGCGAGCGCGAGAGCAGGCTGAGAATTGGCGGAGTATCGCGCGCACCGCCCGTGGACATCTTAGAATTCTCGCGGGGTCAACCGTCGCGCCACTTGGTCTTACGATTTTCGACGAACCTGAGCCAGCGGCGCTGGGCTTGATGCGGCGGCTTAAGACGGCTTTCGACCCGCATGGGATATTCAATCCAGGCTGTTTCGTCGGCGGAATTTAGAATCACGATGGCCTCGCCATTTCCCGAAGCGCAATCCGCGCACGGCCCCTCCGACAAGTCGCGTCGCCGCCCACCGGTTAAGCCGCGACGCGAGGTGACCGATTACGAATTGTTGTTCGACTGCGTCCATTGCGGGCTGTGCCTCGAAGCGTGTCCGACTTATATCGTAACGCGCGCCGAAATGGATTCGCCGCGCGGACGAATCTACCTGATGAAGGCGCTCGCCGAGGGCGGACTCGAACTGGACGCCGACGCGGTGCGCCATCTCGACGCCTGTTTGGGATGCCGGGGCTGCGAGACGGCCTGCCCCTCGGGCGTGCGCTACGGACGTTTGATCGAAGGTGCGCGTGAATACATCGACAAGAATTATCGCCGCGGATGGCGCGCGCGAATGCGTAACCAGTTGATTGCCGCGCTTTTCCCCTATCCGCGACGCCTGCGGATTATGATCGCGCCGCTGCGGCTGCTTGAGTGGCTGCGCCTGCGAACGGTGATGGAGAAGCTGGCGCCGCCGGGCGCGCGGCGATGGATCGAGCTGGTGCCGCCGCGACATTCGAATCGTCCGGCGAATTTCGCCAGTTCCATTGCGACTCCGAGCGACGATGCTCCAACCGTCGCGGCCCATCATGGCTGTGTCGCCCAAGTGCTTATCCCACAGGAAAACTTCAATTGCGAACGTGTGTTGACGGCCGCCGGTTATCGGGTCGTGCGGCTTGCGGGAGCGGCCTGCTGTGGCGCTCTCGACCTGCACCTTGGCAATCTCGAACGTGCGCGCGATTTCGCTCGGCAAAACGTGCGCGCCATTGCGTCGAGCGGGGCGAGCGCGATCGTGTCAGCGGCTTCGGGATGCTCCGCGGCGCTGGCCGCATATGGTGAGTTGCTCAAAGAGGACCGCGCACTATCCAACACCGCGCGCGAAACCGCGGCGCGGGTGGCTGATTTGAGTTCGCTCCTACTGGCACGCAACGTGCGGTTCACGCGCGAATTTCCCGCCGTCGTCACCTATCATGATTCCTGTCATCTGGCGCATGGACTGGGCGTGCGCGAGGAGCCGCGCCGCCTGCTGCGGTCAATTCCCGGCGTGCGGCTGGTCGAGATGGAGGAGGCGGATGTCTGCTGCGGCTCCGCAGGCAGTTACAATCTGACTGAACCCAGGATGGCGCGCGAGTTGGCGCGACGCAAAGCCGCCCATATTATCGCGACCGAGGCCGATTACGTGGTGATGTCGAATCCGGGTTGCGAATTCCAGCTCGCGACGGAACTGAAGCGAAGTCGCGCGCATGTACGGGTGATCCATCTGGCGGATTTCCTGGTGCTGGCGGGCGCGGAAGCGAGCACGCCAGCCGGTGCCGAGCGCGCCAGTCCGAGAGCCGCGCAAGAGACGAGTCTCTGAGGTGCGTGTCGGATTCAGTCCGTCGTGGCTGGCCTAATGCACGTACCCACAATGCTTCAGGTATTCCGCCAGCAGCACCGCGCCCTTCCCCGCGCCCATCGCGGCGTTATGACTTACCAGCACGTACTTGACGCCATTGGGAAGCACTTCGTCCAGCCGTACGCGTCCGACTGAGGTCGTCATGCCACCGTCGGCGTCACGGTCAAGCCGTGGCTGTGGACGAATCGGGCTGCGATGGACTGTGATCATCCGCTGTGGCGCGGTGGGCAGGCCCAGTGATGAGAATTCAACGCCGAACTCCTCGAACGCGGCGATTACGTCGTCGACCCCGGCCTTGCGCTTAAGTCCCACCGTGACCGCCTCGGTATGTCCGGCCAGCACGCCCGCGCGCGTACACGTCGCGCTCACTTTGATGGGCAATTCCGCGATGGCGCCTTCGCCAACGCGGCCCAGAATCTTGCGCGTTTCGATCGCGACGCGCTCTTCTTCTCGCGGGATGTAGGGGATGATGTTTTCGACGATATCGAGCGCGGGCAGGTCGCGTCCGGCCCCCGAGATACCCTGCATCGTGGTGACCAGGGTCGCTTCAATCCCGAAACGTTGGTCGAGCGCCTTGAGCGTAACCGCCAGCCCGGTCGCGGTGCAGTTCGGCAGCGTGGCGATATAGCCCTGCCATCCGCGCCGCCGCTGTTGCTCCTTGATGATCGCGATATGATCAAGATTGACGCCGGGGATCAGCAGAGGCACGTCCGCTTCCATGCGAAAGGGCCGAGCGGTGCTGATGGTTGGCATCTGCCGTGCGTATAGAGGTTCGAGTTCGCGAGCCGCTTCCGACTCAATCGCCGCGAACACCAGCCGCACGTCATCCAGACGCATTGCTTTAGCTTCCCGCACTTCGAGTCGCATCACACTGGCCGAAGGCTCGCCGGCGCTGACGTACCATCGCCGCATGCCGCTGTCAGCATCGGTGATCGCTTCCTCGAAGGTACGTCCGGCGGAACGTTCGGAGGCCGCCAACGCCACGACTTCGAAATATGGATGATTTTCCAGGGCGGCCAGGACTTGCTGGCCCGCAATCCCGGTAGCTCCAACCACGGCGACGGGAATCTTCATGTCTTCAACGACCAAATGTGCCATTCAGAAGGGTGAGAGCATAGAATGATGCTGCCGCTCGTTTCAAGTAGGCCGCCTCTTCATCAGTTCGAGCACTGACATGGAATCCAGCGGAGTCTACAGGTCTGACCAGCTCTGAAGCTTAAGGCCCGTCACACGACGAAATTCCGCTTGGTTCCGTGTTACGAGAGTTGCCTGTTCATGGAGCGCATGCGCGGCGATAAGCATATCTATGGCGCCGATAAGTTGCCCGGCTCTCTCAAGTTTAGCCCGCAACTTGCCGTAAATTCCCGCAGCGGCCGCTGGCCAATCGAGTATCGTCACAAATGCGAAGAATCCCGTTATCGCGGCCGCGACCGCTTGAGGCTCGCGCGATTTCATCGCACCCGTCCACAACTCCGCCGCCACGATTGAGGATATTGCGACTCGGTCGGGCGTCGTCCGTTCGAGATGGCGCCGGATACCCGGCGAGCGCTCTCGCATCACATCGATGCAGATATCGGTGCCGAGCATCAGCTTCGCCATTATTTGCGCTCCACCACTTCCGGAGGCGGGTCCGGCAGATGGTCCGGATAATCGGCGGGCAGGCGCGGCGCGTGCGCGAAATACTCACGCCAGGAACGTGGCCGCGGCGTCAGAATCACGCGTTCACCCTCGCGTTCGATGAAAACTTCCTTGCAGGCGAAGCGGTAAGGTTTCGGTATGCGGACCGCCTGGCTGCGTCCGGTGATGAAAACCTTCGCGGTGTCGCGCTTCATGCGATGATACATATCAAAAAGATATGCCTTTGTTAATCTTCCGTTTACCCGCCGCCCGGACGCTGCTGACGAGCGACAGGTTTCCACCGGCCGGGCCGCGCCTATGGGCTTCCGCGACGGTCGGGGGAATTCAGGTTTTTTCCAACAGCCATGCGCGCACGATGGCAAACAACTCCTCGCGCACCTCGCTCAGGCGATGCTCCGCGCCGTCGAAGAGCTTGAGCGTCTTCGGTTCGCTCGCGCGCTGATAAAGAAGCTTCGAACACTCGTCGGGCAAAACGGTGTCAGCCGTGCCATGAAGCAGCAACAGCGGCCGCGGCTTTAAATTCGCGACGACGTGCGCGCCCGCCAATTGGCTTGAGACCGCGACCACCGTGGTCACTGAATCACTCAATGTGCCGGCGTTGATCGCGATCGCGCCGCCAAAAGAATGGCCGATGATGGCGACGCGATTATAGCCCACCCCTTTGAGAAAGGTCAGCGCCGCCAGTGCGTCGATCAAGCATTCGTCGAAATCGTTAGGCTTGCGATAGTTGAGGCGCAAAACCCCGAAATCCGCTGCCGGCAGCTCCAATCCGAGCCGTGGATAAAGCATCGCGGGACCGTCGAATCCCCCAATCGCGCCGCTGACGCATAAGACGGCGCGGGCCGGACTTTGCGCCGCATGCATCACCAGCGGGATCTCACCGCGGCTCGTGCGCAGCATGATTTTGCGCGCCCCCGCGATTTCGTCGCCGGGGTCGAAACCCAGGATACGCAGGTCGAGCTGTCCCTGATCGCTCACGCCGTGTTTTGAGATAGCGTTCAGCGCCAGCCAGGACTATTTGTTCAAAGCGGGGCGAAGTCCGGCGCAGCAGTCGGCGATAGCCCGTTTGCCCGCGTCGACCGCGCCCGCCAGGCTAACGAAGCCATGGCACACGCCTTTGTAATGCTTGACTGAAGCGGGAACGCCCGCCCTGCCCAGCGCGTCCGCGTAGTTCACCCCTTCATCCCGCAAGGGGTCGATTTCCGCGATGATCACCGTTGCGGGTGGCAGGCCCGCAAGGCTTCTCGCCCGCGAGGGACATGCGTACGGATTTGCGCGATCCTTATCGTTCAGGTAATGCCCCCAGAACCATTCCATGTCGGCGCGTGAAAGGATATAGCCGTCCTGCGTGAATTCTCGTTGCGACGGGGTGTCGTCGGCCGCATCGATCGCGGGATAGATCAGCAACTGATGCGCCAGCCGCGGCCCGCCGCGATCACGCGCCATCTGGGCCACTACGGCGGCGAGATTGCCGCCCGCGCTGTCACCGCCGACGGCGAGTCGTTCAGCATCAACGTTGAGTGTGCGCGCGTTCGCGGCGACCCATTGGGTGGCCGCATAGCAGTCCTCGGGTCCGGCCGGGAACTTATATTCAGGGGCGAGCCGGTAATCGACCGACACGGTGACACATCCCGCGCCGCGCGTCAGATTGCGGCACACCTCGTCATAACCATCGAGCGTGCCGACTACCCATCCGCCGCCATGAAAATACAACAGTGCGCCGAACGGCCCGGACCCTTCAGGCGTGTAAATGCGTACCGGTATCTCACCGTTTGGACCGGGAATATTGCGATTCTCGACTTTGCCCACTGGCGGTGGGGTGGGGCTGCGAAAGGCGTGAAAGAGCATCTCGATCGCCTCCCGCGCCTGGGCCGGGGTCATTTCATGAAACGGTTTGCCGCCGGCGGCCGCCAACTGATCCAGAAGCGCCTTCATCTGTGGGTCAAGTTCCATACCAGCCTCCGTCCGCGTCGATTCGCGCCGCAGCGTGATCTCCGATCACAAAACCATCGGACGGCTCACGCCTGCACGGGTTTGTCCTGAACGCAATGTGACGATTGTCAGCTAATCAGCGCTGAATTGGCAAGCCGCACGATGATCGGCTAATGAGGCATGGGGTGGCCATGCGTACCGCATTTGCGCGCGCATATGGCCGTTACTCAACGAGATACGAACGGCAATGGCCGCCATCAGCATTGCGATAACCACGCTCCGAGGAGAGTCAAAATGCCGGACAAGCCCATCAAATTCGAAGAATTGCTCAAAGATGCGCCGAAAAACTGGGGTCGCTGGGGTGCCAACGACGAACTCGGCGCGCTCAACTTTCTCACCAACGAAGAAGTGCTGCGCGGGGTAAAAGCGGTCAAACAGGGCAAGGTCTTCACCCTGGGCGTGCCGCTCGCCCGCCCCGAAGGCGATCCGCTTTATCCCTCGCGTTCACAGCCCATTCGCACCATGGCGATGGATAAGGGCTTCTATATGAACGGCTTGGCGCAGCCGATGCCGGGCGGCCTCGAATATGCCGACGACGTGATCGTGATGTACCTGCAGGGCACCACCCAGTACGACGCGCTCGGTCACGTCTGGTACGGAGACAAGCTCTATAATGGCTACGATGCCAGCACCACGATCGGCGGTCTCAAGAAATGCTCTATCGAGCCTATCGCCAACCATGGCGTGGTGGGACGCGGCGTCCTGCTCGATATCGCACGGCTCAAGGGCAAACGTCATCTCGAGGCCAATGAAGCTATCACAGTGGCCGACCTCCAAGCGGCCGCCAAACGCCAGAGGATGTCGATTGAAAAGCATGACATCCTCTTGATCCGCACCGGCTGGCTCCAGCGCTTCTATGACGACGGGATGAAGGGGCTTTTCCCTAATGGCCAATTCACCGAACCCGGCCTGGCCTACAGCCCGGAGTTGGTGCAATGGTTCCATCAGATGGAGATTCCGTCGATCGGCAGCGACACTATCGCGAGCGAGCAGACCGCGCATACCGAAAGCGGCACGGTGCTGCCGCTCCATATGGCGCTGCTGCATGACCAGGGCGTGGTTTTCAATGAAATCGACTGGCTCGAAGACTTGGCCGGCGATTGCGAAAAGGACGGTCAATACAGCTTTCTGTTCGTCGGCGCGCCGCTCAAGGTGGTGCGCGGCGCCGGTTCGCCGGTTAACCCGATCGCAATCAAATGATTGCGCCGGAGTGAATTTGCAAATTGGGCGGGACGAGCATGCTCGCTCCGCCTACCATCAGCACGGGTAAAGCCTATTGAGATCGTCGAAAAATCCGGGATAGGTTTTGCCGACGCAGGCCGGATTTTTGATGCGTATGCCGGGGGATTTAAGCCCTGTCACAGCAAACGCCATCGCGATCCGATGGTCGTCGTAAGTCTCGATTACGGCCGCTTTAAGCGGCGACGGCTCGATCTCGAGGCCATCTTCGAATTCACGTACGTTGGCGCCCAGCCGGCGCAATTCTTTGGCTAGCACCGCGAGGCGATCGCTCTCATGATGGCGGATGAAACCCACCTTCGTGATGCGCGTGGGCGAGGTGCACAAGGGCGCCAGCGCGGCCAGCGTTGGCACCATGTCCGGCATCGCGTTCATCGCGATTTCAATTCCCGTGAGGGAGCCGGCTCCGCTTACGTCAACGCCATCGGGTCTCCAGCGGACGCGCGCGCCCATTTGCTCCAGGATGCGGATGAAGCCGGCGTCGCCCTGCACCGAATCCGCCGTGATTCCGCTCAGCGTGACCGTGCCGCCGACAATCGCGGCGGCGGCGGCGAAATAACTTGCGCTGGAGGCGTCGGACTCGACCGTAAAATCGCGTGGCGGATAGCATTGGCCGCCCGGCACCACGATGATGTCGCCCTCGCTTTCGCTATGCGCGCCGAATTGCTCCATCAGCTTGAGCGTCATTGCGATGAACGGCGGCGCCGTCTCGCCGATCACGCGCAGCCGCAGTCCATCGCGCCAAAGCGGCGCCGGCATTAGCAGCGCCGAGACGAATTGTGACGAGAGGCTGGCGTCGAGCGTGGCCGCGCCGCCCGCAAACGGCGCGTTCTTTGTATCTACGACGATCGGCGGACAATCATCGTTGGCTGCACTGAACGCGTCGGCGCCAAGTCCGCGTAGCGCCTCGAGTAGTGCTCCCACGGGGCGCCTGCGCATGCGCGGATTGCCGTCCAATTTGAACCTGCCCCGGCCCAACGTCACGAACCCGGCTAAAAAGCGCATCGCGGTGCCGGCCCCGCCCACGAACAACTCCGCATGCGCGGCGGGAATCCGGCCGGCCAGTCCAGTTACCGCGATCGCGCGTTCCGCCTCGTCGATTTCGAGTGTAAAGCCGAGTGTCGCCAGCGCCGCCGCCATCCGCCGCGTGTCGTCGCTTAGGAGCACGTTGTTTATCCGCGAGCGGCCGCTGGCCATCGCCGCCAGCAACAGGGCGCGGTTAGTAATGCTTTTGGAGCCGGGCACCTCAATCGCGGCGCTGATGGGTCCTTTCAGCGGCATTATTTCAATTTCGTCAATCACGATGACCCAAGCCTAAACGCCTCTCTCCCACGGCCTCAAGCTGCGCCCGTGCAAGATTAGGCTTTTTAGCGACCGACAAACCGCGAGACGCGTCTTCGAAATCGGCCGCCGAGTTAGTTTGTGCCTGCGCGGTCTCGGCGCCGAGCCGCGCTTTAAATCGATTGCAAATCGTGGAAGCCAGCCGTGTACCAGCCCTCGACGGGCCAGGCGTCAAAAGCGCCATCTTAAACGATTTTGCGCGAGTCGTGAGCACTGATCGGTCCGCATGAGTGCATGAGCGGAGCGAAATTAAGACGAATATCGCTGACATAGATCATCCGCGCATATCGCGTCTTGTGAGCGGATATGAGTTACTGACTGACGCGTAAGGCATGCGGCGGTAACTTTTGCTGGCAATTTTAGTTGACATGCGGCCGATCACACAATAAAGCGTTTGTACAAGCCCATGCGGGCAGGCGGGGTGGGGGGCCTTCCCTTCGGCGCAAAAACTGGAAACTTCTGGAGGGGACGTTGCCGGGCGAAGATCGTTCTTCATGGGGCGTATGGCTGGCGCTGAGCGCGCTGACCTTATTGCTTATGGCGATCGCGCCACGGCGCGTCTGTGCCGGCAATAGCGTGCCCTTCCCTTGTCCCGTTGCGATAGAGCCCAACGTTCAATTCTGGGTCAACGTATTTGCCAACTACACCGCGCGTGACTTTGTGGTGCATGACCGCGACCAGGTCTCGCGCGTTTACGAGGTGATGCATCTGCCGGGCGACGGTCTGCCGTCTCGCGCGGAGGCGGACGCGGTCAATTCCTACCTGAAGACCAAATACGCCACAATGTTAAATCGCCTGGCTGGCGGCGCCTCGCCGGCTGACGAGGAAGAACAACGTGTGGCGAGCCTGTTCAAAGGGCAGCCGCTTTTCGCCTACAAACTGGCGGCGGACAATCTGCGCGTACAGCAGGGGATGCGCGAACAGTTCAAACAAGGACTGCTGCGCAGCCGCTATTACCGCTCCGACATGGAGCACATCTTCAGCTCGTTCGGCCTGCCCCCGGAACTGGTGACGCTGGCTGAAGTCGAATCAGGATTTTATAGCCGCGCCCGGTCGAACGCCGGTGCGGTCGGGATTTGGCAGTTCACGCGTGGCACCGGCCATCAGTACATGCGGATCACGCGTTATCACGATGACCGGCTCAATCCGATCACCGAGACTCGCGCGGCTGCCGAATTGCTGCGTGCGAACTATGACGAATTGGGAAGCTGGCCGCTGGCGATTACCGCGTATGACTACGGCACCGCCGGAATGGCGCGTGCGGCGTCACTGTACGACAGCGACTATTCCCGCATCCTGCGCGATTACGATGGTCCTCATTTCGGTTTTGCGGCGAAGAATTACTACGCTGAATTTCTGGCCGCCTTGCGGGTCCATCAACACGAAGACAAGTATTTCCCCGATTTGAAATATCTGGAAGCGCCGCCACCGCCGCCCGTGCGCACTGATTTTCCGCGTCCGCACCTGGTCCGGCGTATCCGCCATTTCGGTCATTTTCGTCATCATTACCGCCATCACCTGGCCCGCCATCATCACCGACTGCGCCGGCGAGTGGCGAGGACAAGCGCGGCAGGTGCGAAAAGTCCGGCACAACGTGCGCAATCCACCACCCATGTAGCGCTTGCCGCCACCATGCATCATCCGACTCATCGCCGGGCGCATCACCACACCCGCCCGAAGATTCGTCGGGTCGTCAGCAAACATCAATATTCGCGACGACATCATGCCGCCGCAGTGGCCGACCGCGACGGTGATAATCCTTCCTGAGCTTCGCTGTTAGTTCAGCTTGGAATGGCTACGCGGACGCCTGGCTTAATTCGCTGGACTCGGCCACTTTGGTGCGCGGACTGATCGCGCGGTAGCTCGGACGTTGACGCAGGCTTGCGAGATAGCGCACCAACCGGGGGAAATCTTCAAGCTGCGGTTGGTCCACCTCCAGAACCATCGCCAGTACCATCAGGCCCGTGTCGGCCATCGAAAACTCGCCGCAAATGTAATCGCCCGAGGGCGACTCGCCCAGGACGCGTTCGAGATATGGCAGATCGCGGATGCGCAGGCCTTCGCGGCCTTTGTCCATGCGCGCGGCGTCACGTTTTTCCACGGAGCTCCAGTATGGCATCCAGATCGGCGGCAGATTGCCCGTCAGCAACGCTTCATCGGCGAATTGCTCCAGCATGCGGACTTTGGCGCGCGCTATCGGATCGTTGTGCGGCAGTAACGGCGGATGTGGATAGCGCTCCTCCAGGTATTCATTGATTACCGTGGAATCGAAGATGGTGACGCCGTCATCATCGATATACGGCACTTTGCCGAGCGGATGGCGTGCGACCATCTCGGGCGGTTTCTTCCATAAATCTCCCGGCGGCAGATTCTCAATCCGATACGGGAGGCGTTTCTCTTCCAGTACGATTTTGGTCTTGCTGGCGTGAGTGGAGCGCAGCGTCCCCCATGGATAATCGCGTTCCGTCGTATAAAGCACGATCATTTCGATTTCTCCTGAACTTGCTTCAACGGAAAGCGTAACATCGCGGACGCGGCGCGCGAAACGGCGGCAATTTCGCCAGCCGGGTTGATCCTTATGGAATGCCGCTGGCCAGCTCCGGCAGCGAAGACCCTCCGCGACTGGCGCTCCCAAAGATCAGCTCGCGACGTTGCAGACACCAGTGCATCGCGACGGAGCGCCTCTGCTATTCTGAAAACATGGATGAGGCGGCGGAGTTTGCTCCGGGTCTGCACACACTGGCGGCACGTCTGGCGCAGTGCCTTGAACCTTCGCTGGCCGGCGTGGCGTTGCGCGCCGTGCGCGAACGCGCGCCCGATGAACGCCTGGCATTGGCCTTCATGCTGAAGCTGGCGGAGCAATCGCCCGCGGAATTCGTCGCGGCGATGCGTGACCCGCAAAGCGCGGGCGACCTGGCATTTTGTCTGGGTGCGTCGGAGTTCGTCGCGACGGCATTGTCGGCGATGCCGCGCTGGCCGGAGTTTTTCCATTCGGCGCGGACCAGTCCGCCCGACGATTTGCTCGAGGCGATCGCGGCGGGAATTGCGCGGGAAGATGCCGAAGTCATTTTGGCTGAGCTCAATCATCGCGCGTTTGCACATATTGTGATCGCCGATTTGCTCGGAGGCCTCGACGTGACCGCAACCATGTCCGCGATGGCGCGGCTGGCCGACGAATCGATTCGCATGGCGCTGGCTGCGGCGCGCCGCAGGCTGGGCGCGCGTGCCGCGGACGCGGGTGATTTCTGCGTGATGGCGTTGGGCAAGCTCGGCGCCGAGGAACTCAACCTGAGCTCGGATATCGATCTGATGTATCTGTCCGGCTCCGGCGATCACAAACGTCAGGCGGCGGCGATCCGTCTCGGCGAGCATGTGACCGAGATTCTCACGGCGCGATGCTTTCGAGTCGACTTGCGCCTGCGGCCGGGTGGCCGCAATTCACCGCTGGTGGTCTCGCTCGAGGGCGCGCTGAGCTTCTATCAGAGCCTGGGCCAGACCTGGGAGCGGGCGGCGCTGCTGCGTGCGCGGCCAGTGGCGGGCTCGCTCGAGCTGGGCCGCTCATTGTTGGGCGAGCTGCGGCGGTTCATTTATCGCAGCTATCTTGATTTCGATACGCTGCGGCAGCTTCGCGTCATGAAGCATCGGATTGAACAGGAGCTGCGCCCGCCCGACCGTGTCGCACGCAATCTGAAGCTTGGCTACGGGGGTATTCGCGAGCTTGAATTCATCGTGCAGGCGCTCACGCTGATTTACGGCGGACGCGACCCGCGCTTGCGCATCGCGCATACGATCGGCGCGCTCGAGCGGCTGAGCACGCACGGTTATCTGGCCCCTGAGCGAGCGGAAAGACTCAAGCGGGCATATTTGTTCATGCGCAACGTTGAGCACAAGCTGCAAGCCGCCGCGGCGCTGCAGACTCATACGCTGCCAAATGATGATGCCGGGTTCGCGGTGCTGGCCGCGCGCCTGGGCTTTGGCAAGCACGGCGCGGCGGTCGCGCGGCTGCGTGACGAATTGCGCGGTCATCGCGAGCTGGTGGCGTCGCAGTTTCGTGAGATGCTGGCCGGTGGTGAGGAACGCGGCCGCACAGTGGTTTCAGCGGCGGCCGAGACCGCATGGCGGGCCGCGCGCGACCCTGAGGGCGCGGCGCCGGCGCTAAACGCGCTGGGTTTCGCCAATGCGGCGGAAAGCGCCGGTCATCTGGAACTGCTGGCGCGCGGCCCGGCGCATGCGCCGACCAGTCCGCGTCGCGCCGAACTGCTCGACCGTCTGGCACCGCTGCTTCTCGACGAGATTCGCACGCTAGCCGATCCGGATCTTGCCCTGATGAACCTGGCGGCGTTTATCGCGGCAATTGGCGCTCGCACCTCTTTTTTGGCGCTGCTCGAAGAGCATCCGGCCACCCGGCGCGTGCTGTTGCGGCTGTTCGCCTCCAGCAGTTATCTTTCCACGATTTTCATCCATCATCCCGATATGCTCGATACGCTGGTCCGTTCGGATTTGGCGCGCTTGCGGCGTTTGCCTGAAGAACTCGCGCACGAATTGGGCGGACTGGTCGCCGCCGGCGCGGACTTCGAGCGGCGGCTCGACATCATCCGCGCTTTTCGCCATCAGGAATTCCTGCGCATTGCGATTGCGGATTTGGCGGGCGATCTGGAGCACGGGGAAGTGCGGGCCGAGCTGACGCAACTGGCCGAAACCATTTTGCGCGAAGCGCTGCGGCTTGCGCGTGCTGAAATCGAAACGCGCCGTGTGGTGCCGCGCGAACTTAAGCTATGCGCGGTGGCGATGGGGCGGCTGGGCGCCGCCGAGATGTCCTACAACTCCGACCTTGACCTGATTTTCGTCTATCAAATCGCGGACGAAGTCGCCGCCGCCGGCCATGAAATGGCTGCGCGTATCGCGCAAAAGGTCATCGCGATTCTCGAAACCCGTACGCGCGAAGGCTACGTTTACAAGCTCGATGTGCGTTTGCGGCCGTCTGGCAATGCCGGTCCGTTGGTGACCTCACTCGCCGGTTTCCGCGATTACCATCGCCAAAGCTCCGCCGTATGGGAGCGGCAAGCGCTGGTGCGGGCGCGGGTGATCGCCGGCGATGAGGGTCTGGCTGAAGAGGTCGAGGAGGCACGGCGCCAATTCGTCTTTGGCCGCGCGCTCGAGCCTGATGAAGTCGGTGAGATCGCCGCGATGCGCTCGCGCATGGAGCATGAAATTGGCGTCGAAAACCAGCATCGCCTCAACCTTAAGCAGGGTCCGGGCGGTCTGGTGGACGTGGAATTTCTCACCCAGATGATGGCCTTGCGTCACGGCTGTAAATACGAAGGCCTACGTCAGCGGAGTACGACCGCATTGCTGGCGGCCAGCGGTGAAGCGGGCCTGATTAGTCCCGCGGATGTGGGCGAGCTTCAAGCGGATTATCGGTTTCTCTCGCGCCTGGAGAACCGCTTGCGCATTGAAACGGACCGCGCCGCGTGGGCGTTGCCGACCGACCCTCACGAGCTGACGCCGCTGGCGCGCCGGATGGGTTATGACGGCAACGATGCGGCCGCACGCCTGCTAGCCGAGGTTGAAGCTCGCCGCGCCCGTATCCGTGCGCTTTACGACCGTTATTTCGCGCGCGAGCAAAAAGCGCCAGCCTAGCGGGGTGTTGAAAAAGACGTTCTTATCGCAAGTCGCATCGCAGTGCCCGCAACACCCTGCGCAAAAGATGGCAGCTTTCCTCAAGCTTCTCTCCCGCTCTTTTGCGGGGGAGAAAGAGAGGGGGAGCAGGCTGTGATTTATCAACAGCCTGCTAGAAATCCAGCTTGACACCGGCCAGCACGTTGATCGGCGGGGCTGGAAAACCGAACGTCTCCGAATAATGACGGTCGAGCAGGTTCTGCACGCGCGCATAGACCTGTTCGTTAGTGACCGCCCGCCATTGAACACCAGCGGAATAGGTCACCGTCAGGTCCACGCGTTGCCAGGCGTCATGATTGGTAATCGTGCCTTCGGGCGTGATGTCGTCGCGGTCACCGACGAAGGTATAGGCGGCCGTGGTGTCGAGATAATCATTGTCACCGAATAGGTCGGCATATCGGTAATCGACCAGTGAACTGGCCGCATACTTCGGCACGCGCGTCGGCTCGGCGCTGGGCGTCACGGAGCGATGGGTCTCATCAATAATGGTGAGGCTGCCGCTCATCGCAAGCCCGCGCATCGGATGAAACGATGGCACCAGCTCGACGCCTTGCGTATCGACCCGCCCCGCATTGCCCGCCATCGAGCCAAACGGGCAACTTACGGGATTGAACGCGCATGGCACGGTGACGATGAGGCTGTGCACGTGGCGCGAAAAATAAGTCGCGGTGAACGACCAACCCTCCCCGAAAGTCTTGGTGAAGCCGCCGTCGTACTCACTGGAGATTTCCGGCCGTAAAGCGGGATTGCCAAAGCCGGGGAAGTACAACTCATCGAAACTCGGCGCGCGAAAGCCCTCGGCATAATTGCCGCGCAAGGTCAGACCCCACTGTCGGATTGGGATCGCGAGCGACCACGCCGGACTCACTTCGGTGCCAAAATCGCTGTTGCCGTCGACGCGAAAACCACCGGTCGCGAGCAGGTAGCCGTGGAAGAATTGCCCGGTCTGCTCGATGTAACCCGCGTATTGCTGACGCCGCGCGTTGAACACCGAGAGCGATTGCGTGGCCCGCGGCGGTGTGGGCGAAAGAAAGAAAATGCTGTCGCCGGAATGCGCCCACAGGTCCTGAAAATCAAAGCCGGCGAGGGTACGGAAATCCTTGGTCCAGGTGTAGATCGAGTCGAGATTGCCGCCGCGCGTTTCGGTGGGAATATGCGCGTTCTCGGATTCAAGATTGCCCGGAAACGGATACGCATTGAGACGCAAATCGTCACGCACGTAGTAGGCGCTCAGCCGTGTCAACAGATGCTCGCCAAAATGATGGTCCAACTCCCCCTTGTACAACATGAATTCATCGCGCTGATGAGCGTTGGGGTTGAGCGCAATCCCGGCGGCGATCGAATAACTCGCCAGGCTCACATTGGCGCGCGTGTAGCGCGCGAAGCCGCGCAGCGTGGTATCGGGAGCGAGATGGTAATCCAGCCGCAACGCGCCCGAAAGATTGTCGGAATTATCGTTGATCGGACGAAAACCGTCGGTCGAAAAATATGACAGCGCGCCGGAATAGGCCAGTTTGTCCCTGGTACCCTCGAAGGTTGCCACCTGGCGCTCGGTCGAATCATTGCCGCCGGCTGAGAGCAGGCTGAAGCGAGGCGGCCCGCTGCCTTCCCTGGTGATCATGTTAACCACGCCGCCGATCGCCTGGGAGCCATAAAGTGCGCCACCGGCGCCGCGTACCACTTCGATGCGGCCCAAATCGTCGGTGGTTAGCCGGCTCACGTCGAACTGGTCCGTAGCCGGGCTGTTGACCGGCACACCGTCAATCATGATCAGCGTCTGCGCGGGCGTGGAGCCGCGTATCGATACGTCAGCCACAGTTCCGGGCGAGCCGCTTTGGCTCACCGTCACGCCCGGAACCTGGCGCAACGCGTCCGGCGCGAACTGGATTTGCTGGTCCTGGATTTGTTTTCCGCTCACCACCGTGGTGCTGGTGCCGACCTGGTTTAACGGCTGCGCCATGCGCGCCGCCGTGACCACGATTACCATGCGCGGCAGTTTCTTCATTTCCGTGTCCGGTGCATTGGACGAATTGGAGCCGGCCGCAGTGTTGTTCGGGCTCACCGCCGCGGCTTGATTATCCGGCGCCACGAGAGCATTGCCGCTCGGCCTGGTATTGTCGCCAGCGCTGGTTGAAGCCGTGGCTCCCCTGGAGTCATTCCTGCGCGCGCGGGCGCCCGGATTGGACCGATGCGCCGTCCGACGCGCTTGGACCGGCGTGGTTGCGGGCTTCGCATTGGAGCTTGGCGCCATGGGTGTCGCCTCGCCGCTTGCCCCGCGTGTGACGGCAGCAAAAAAACCTAACATTACTACGACAGTCGCGACCAGAACGGTTGAGAATACAGCTCGCCGCATGACCACCCTCGTGGCGCGGCCGGCCTTCAAGGAAGCGCAATTGCAGGTCGAACAACCCCGGCGTGAAGCCGAGGGTCAAAGAAACGGACCTGACGCCATTCCCCGCGGAAGGCAGGCAGCAAATTGACCCGGCCGGTCTCCTGGCTTGGGGTTCGCACTAGGGCCCGCCTTCCCGCTCGACGCAGTGGCATGAAGGGCCTTCGTCCCCCGATACAGTTGCGGGGCAGCGCCGGATTCTCACCGGCTTCCCGAACACCGGGCGTGGCTATTAATTATGATGGTTGGCCGACGCAGTCAACTCGGCAGGCCATGTGAGCCAGTTCGTGTCGTTCAGCGTGAGCGCGGCGGGTTGCCCTTTGCGCGCGGCTTGGTCGTGGAGCGTTTGGTTTGCTGGCTGGCCTGGCGTCCCTTGCGCGGCGGGTTGCCGCGAGTCTTGGCCGCCGGCGGCAGTAACATCAACTCGGTCAACAGCTTGGCCGTCGGCTCCTCGTGACGCTCCCAGAAGCGAATCGCGGCTCGCAGCACCGCGGTGGCTTCGGCGCGCCGCAGCTTTGACAGCCGCCTCACCATTCGGTTGGCCTTGGTAGACCATTTCTTTTCGAGGCCTTCCGCGCGGATCGTCGCGAGCATTTCCACCCAGACGCGATCGATGAACTTCGGTGAAAGCCATAGCGCGCGCAAAGCGTCGCATAACATCGCGGCCTCGCCGAAGTTCAAAGCGATTCCCTTGAGCAACATCCGATCTTTTCCGAGCTGATCCACCATTAACGCACCAGTGAGAAGATGGCGATGCATCTCGCCATGCCGTTTGAAGCTCCGTTCCTCTGGATTACGTAAGCGGGTATTAATAGTTACGATATCACGCGGAGAGACGCTCTGTATAGCTCATTTCTTCTAAAGTGCCATCTTGCAATTACACCGCATGAATTGCAAGTAAACCCGACTTATCTTGCCTGAGCCGAACCACCCTAATTTTTCTTTATGGAGGTCGCCGCCTTTGCCGTAGCTTCGTGCCGACTCGTGGCGAGCGGCGCGCATTGTGTGCCACATTGCACATAATGCTCGGCATTCTTTACACCGGCCGGGCGCCAACGATCGTGCGGTCCGGCCGCGGCATCAACTGAAAAGGAGTGTCCCATGATTAAGGTCATGTCCGCTTTCAAACGAAAACCCGTGATGACGCTCGAAGCGTTCACTGAATACTGGCGCGCCACTCATGCCGCAATAGTGGCGAAAATACCTGGCATAAAAACCTACTATCAGGCGCAGACCATCGAGTCGGCCTATCGTAATGGCGAACCGCTGTACGATGGCCTGGCGGAGATAAATTACGAGGACACCGCCGCGATGCATCAGGCGGCGCTAACTGTCGAAGCGCGCGCGGGACTCGCGGACGA
Organism: Binataceae bacterium (SeqCode); assembly: GCA_050736615.1. Taxonomy (GTDB): domain Bacteria; phylum Desulfobacterota; class Binatia; order Binatales; family Binataceae; genus JBOHWJ01. The sequence goes on from JBOHWL010000234.1 coordinate 28,221, forward strand.
TGACAATTTTCTGGATATGAGCACCTTTGTCGCGATTCTGACTAGTGAAGTGATGCAAAAGGAAGGTCCACGCGAATCCTCGATGCTCAAGTTGGCAACTTTCGTTTTCCGTAAGCCCGGATTCAGTGTCGAAGAATTCCAGAAATATTGGCGTGAGCATCACGGGCCGCTGGCGGCTAAAATTCCCGAGGTTCGCCGTTACGTGCAATCGCATACGCGGCCTTCAAGCTACGGCAATCATCGCACTCCCGCCTTCGACGGTATCGCGGAAGTCTGGTTCGACAGCATCGAGGCGATGCGTCAATCGGCCAAGCGACCCGAGTACATGGCGGTGCGCGCCGACGAAGCGAATTTCCTCGACCAGTCACGGCTCAACTTCATCATCACGCGTGAGCGAAAAATCGTTTAGCCTCCGTGAAACCGCAAGGCCGCGGGCCCTGACGGGTATACGGCTTGGAATAGGTGCGCCGTTAGACGGCTTGATGCGATTGCCAGCTTTACCGGATCGCATCTGTGATCAATAAAGATGGAGAGCCGCCTCAGCACCGCGGGCTGAACCCCCGCAGCGAAGAGCCTTAATGCCCTTCACAGGCCGCCATTCGAGCCAATCTAAGCCACCGTTCCTCGCCGGCGGAGGCGAATGCGGGGCGCTGATACGCGCGTTCAATTGGACGGCCTCGCCGCTCGGCCCACCCGCACAATGGCCGGACAGCCTGCGCGCCGCCGTCAGGCTGGTGCTTGATTCGCTTTATCCGATGCTCGTGATGTGGGGGCCGGACTACGTGATGCTGTACAACGACGGTTACCGCGAATTAATCGGAGTCAAGCATCCGGCGGCGATTGGCGCTCGCGGGCGCCAGGTTTTTCCGGAAATCTGGGATGTGATCGGGCCGATGCTGCAGCGGACGTACGCGACGGGCGAGTCCAGTTGGACAGATGACCGGCTGGTGCTGCTCGAGCGCAGCGGCTATGCTGAAGAGTGTTATTTCACTTGGTCTTTCAGCCCGATTCGCGATTTCGACGGCGGCGTGCGCGGCGTCTTCGCCGCGACGCTTGAAAAAACCTCCAACGTGTTGGGAAAGCGGCAATCGCATTTGCTAAGGGAGTTAGCGACACGGAACGCCGCAGTCCCGACCGGCACGAGTATGGCGCAAGTCTGTGGGCGCGTGAGCGCGCTTATCGGCAATGATCCGCATGATTTTCCTTTCGCCTTGATTTATCTGATTGACGGGGCGGTCGCGCGGCTGGCCGCGCAAACCGGTTTGACGCCTGATCATCCGGCGAGTCCCGCCAGGATTGATTTGTTCAACGAACCGGACCCGGTGTGGCCGCTTGCCGGCGTGCTCGGCGGCTCCGCGCAGCTTGTAACAGGCCTGGAGCGGCGTTTGAACTCGTTACCCTCGGGCCCATGGACGGGATCTCCGACCTGCGCGTACCTGGCGCCGATCGCGGTGGGCGGCGAGGTCATGGCGGTGCTCATCGCGGGCTTGAATCCGCATCGCGCCTTTGATCATCTTCATCGGGAATTTATCGAGCATGTCGCCGATCATGTCGTCGCGGCCATCAGCAATTGCAAAGCACGGACGGAGGTCGAGGCCAGCCGTGAGCGCCTGATTAT
>JBOHWL010000235.1:0-16681 GCA_050736615.1 Binataceae bacterium (SeqCode)
CTTGCTCGGCTTCACTGCGTTACGCCTGGTGTCGCATCGGCGACACGCGCAAGCCCCGCACTCGTGGGTAGCCTGAAATGCCAGTGTGGCACCAGGCTCTTTCCATTGACCCACTTTTATGACAACCGTTGGCTTTGAACTAGGCTAATTCGGACGGCGAGTAAGGAATCAGACACGCGTGGCACCCAAAGGACGGCGACCGACCTATCGCACCGCGACGCGGCTGGCGCGATTGGTGTTAGAGCTGCGTGAACGGCGCTACGGCTGGCAGTTCGAATCGATTTGCCGGCGCTTCAACATTTCGGAACGCACGCTGCTGCGCTACATCAAAGCGTTGCGGTCAAGCCTGGACGGCCGCGATGGCCGTCCCACGGTCGAAGTGGTGGCGCGCGGCGAGCATCGGGTGCTGCGCTTCGCCGCCGCGCACGAGGCGCCGCATTCGAACGCCTTCGAAGCCGCTTCGCTGTTTTTCACCCTGACGATTCTTCGCTTTCTGAGCGGCACGGTGCTCGAGCAGGGCGTCGAGGATTTGTGGGATCGCGTCTATGAGGGGATGACCCCGTCGCAGCGATTGCGCCTTGAGGACCTCCAGCGCAAGTTCTACACGATTGAATACGCGCCCAAGGACTATCGCAGTTTTGACGAACATCTCGATATCATCCTGCGCGCCTTGCTGGCGCAGCAACGTTTGTCAATTGAGTATCGCGGGATCAGCGGCGAGCCGCGGACTCATCAGTTTGAGCCCTACACTTTGTTGGCATACCGCGGCGGACTGTATCTACTTGGCCGCAGTGATTTGGCCGAACACATTCTCTATTTAGCCGTCGAACGCATCCGCGGGGTGAGCTTCAGTCACGACCAGGAGAGCCAGCCAATCCATTTTATTTTGCCTCGCGGGTATGACCCGGCCAGATATACCGAAGGAACCTTCGGACTGGTATCCGGGGACGAGGCGGAGGTGGAAATTCTGTTGCTCAGCGGCGAAGCCGAAACTTATCTGCGTTCGCGTGCGATTCATCCGAGTCAGCAATTTCAGCGGCGCGCCGACGGCCACACGGTGCTGACAATGAAAGTGCGCGGCACGGTCGAGCTGAAAAATTGGGTGATGGGTTTCGGTCCCTGGCTCGAAGTATTGAAGCCGGAGGCGCTGCGTCAGGAAATCGCGGGGTTGCTTAATGACGCGAGTGCGATTTACGCCCCTCCGGCGGGAGCGGCGGCGAACGAAAACTCATCAAGCGGCACGCGCCGGTCGCCGTCTTGAAGGCTCGTTGTGGGCGCCGCCACGATAGCGCTAGACTCGGCGTTGATGAGCGAAGAAGGCAATAATTCGCGCGCGGAAATTATCCGTCTCACGGCGCGATCCAAAGCGGCGGGTTGAGCCGGCAAGCTGGGTCCGGCGGACCTGAACGCGGTACTCGCGGGCCTTGACCTCGGCTCGCATCCGGACGTGCTCGTCGGCATCTCGACGGGCGACGACGCCGGGGTGTTCCGTCTGAGCGATCAACTGGCGATCGTCAATACCGTCGATTTTTTCACTCCGATCGTGGATGACCCTTTTACTTATGGTCAGATAGCGGCGGCCAACGCGCTGTCCGACGTCTATGCCATGGGCGGCGAGCCCAAGACCGCAATGAACATCGTATGCTGGCCGCAAACCGGTTTGCCCGCCGAAATTCTTGCGGAAATCCTGCGTGGCGGCGCGCAGAAGGCGCGCGAAGCCAATGTCGTCATCGTAGGCGGGCATACCGTTGCCGACGATGAAGTCAAGTATGGCATGGCCGTGACGGGCGTGATCGATCCGCGCCGGATCGTGCGCAACGTCGGTGCGAAGGAAGGCGACGCGCTCTTGCTCACCAAGCCGCTTGGGACGGGCGTGCTGATGACGGCGTTCAAACACGATCGGCTCAGCCTCGAGCATTACGAAGCGGCGGTGCGCGCGATGGCGGAGCTTAACGCCGGTGCCGCGCGCCTGATGATGAATTACCCGGTGCATGCCGCCACTGATATCACCGGTTTCGGTCTGGCGGGCCATGCGGCGCGGATGGCGCAGGTCAGCGGCGTTACGTTCCGGATTGAAGAGTCCGACCTGCCGCTCTTGCCCGGCGCCCTTGAATGGGCCGGCGAAGGCATGGTTCCAGGCGGAGGGCGGCGCAACCGCGATTTTTTTGCCGCGCAGGTGCATATCGCCGAAGAAGTCGCCGACCAGATGGCCGAATTGGTGTTCGATCCTCAGACTTCGGGTGGATTACTGATAGCGTTGGCCGAGCGTGACGCGGTTTCGTTGCTGGCCGAACTCCAGAGCCGGGGCAATCTGGACGCGGAGATTATCGGCAGAGTTATCGCGCCTGAAGATGTTGCGATCACGGTAGTCTAACGTCCGGTTCTTCCTACTTGAAACAAAACCTCTTTGTCCTTAGCAGGGTGTTGAAAAAGGCGTTCTTATCGCCAGTCGCATTCCAGTGCAACACCCTGCGCAAAAGAGGGGCTGCTTTCCTCAATCTTCTCTCCCGCTCTTTTGCGGGGGAGAAAGAGAGGGGGTGCAGGCTGTGATTTATCAACAGCCTGCTGGACGATTCGTTTGATTTTCCGTGGCTGCCGCGCCGTTTTTACCGGATAAAGTAGTTTTTCCCTACCGCCGCCGCGTATATCAGGTAAAGATTACCGAATCGATATGCCTACCAGTCGGAATTGGGCCTAAACTGTAATATCGACGCTAATTAAACCGTACCTGAACTCCGGGCACGGGCTTTGCGTGATACCGTAATTGTCGCGTGATTGAATCGGTACATTGCATGACGGTGCGGCATCCCCCCCCTCGCCCCGGCGTGCAAGAAAGCGAGGCCGCGACGGGACCCCGGTTCCGTCGCGGCTTCGTATTATGGGCTCTTTTCTAATTAAACCTGTGCGAAAAAGGGACGCAAACGGCTGTTTCCGCTCATTTCTTCTCACCAGCGCGACGGCGCTCGCGGGCCGTCCGTCCGGCGCGCGAGCCTGACGCGGTCTTTTCGGAAGCGCGCTCGGATTTCGCCGCTTCTTCCTGCTCCTGTTTGATTCCACGTTTGTCGAGCGACGCCTTAAGCGCCGCCATCAGATCGATCACCTGACCACCACGATGCGGCTCGGGCGCCGCTTCGGTAATCTCTTGTCCAGCGACCTTCTTCTGCGCCAATTCCAGCACTCGTTCACGGTAGGCATCATGATACTTGGCGGGATCGAACTTTTTCTGCGTCAACTCGTCGATCAGCCGCTGTGCCAACGTGAGCTCGGTTTGTTTGACCGCCTCGTTGGCGCCGCGATCGACGTCCTCACCGGAGCGAACCTCGTCGGCGTAGTACATGGTGTGTAGCATCAGGCCTTTTTCGAAGGGCCGGATCATCACCAGATGTTCCTTGCCGCGCATGGTGTAGCGCCCCAATGCCACCCGTCCGCTCGCCGTCATCGCTTCGGTTAACAGCCGGTAGGCTTTCGCCGAACCCGCTTCGCAGCCGAGATAGTAGGATTCCTCGAAGTAGACCGGATCGACCTGCGCGATCGGCAGGAATTCCGTAATCTCAATGCTATAGTTGTCGTGGCTCTCGAGTGCCTTCAGTTCTTCATCGTTGAACGGCACATAGCGCCCTTTTTCAACCTCGAAGCCGCGAATCAACTCGGCGCGGTCGACGATGGCGTCGTCCACCGGACAGTAGATCTTCTGCTGGATGCGGCTCATATCCTTGCCATGCAGCAGATGGAAACTGACGCTCCGAGCGCGCGTGGCCGAAAACAACTTGACCGGAATCGAGACCAATCCGAAAGAAATGTTACCGGTGCTGATGGGTCGTGATGCCATCGTGGAAGCCTCCACTCCACTATGATGGTGGGCACGAGGTAGGATCAGAGACAAGCCGGGCGCGCATCATGATCACCGAAACATTCCAGGCGAATCTCAAGCGAAACTGATGGCACTGGAGGAATATCGCAAAAAACGCGGCGTCGAGCGGACGCCCGAACCGTTTGGCCAGCTCCCTCAGGCGGCGGCCGCTGAACACGGCATGTTCGTCATCCAGAAGCATGCCGCTCGCCGGCTGCATTATGACTTTCGCCTTGAGATGGAGGGCGTGCTGCGCTCATGGGCGATTCCAAAAGGACCCTCGCTCGACCCGCGCGAACGGCGGCTGGCGGTGATGGTCGAAGACCATCCGATTGAATACGCTAACTTCGAAGGGGTGATTCCACCGGGAAATTATGGCGCCGGTGAAGTGATCGTATGGGACCGCGGCGAATATCGAATCATCGACCCGCCAGGCGACGCGGCCGCACGAATCCGCGCAGGCAAAGCTGACCTTGCGTTGCATGGATTCAAGCTGCGCGGTGCCTTCACCCTGGTCCGCACACGTTACACGGGTGGTCAGGGGCGAAGCCGCGGCGAGCAACGGCAACAATGGCTGTTGATCAAGAAGCGGGACGAGCAGGCGGCCGATGGCAGCGTGATCGATGAACATCCCGGCTCGATCTTATCAGGGCTGACGATCGAGGACTTGCAAGCGGCCGGACACATCGGCGCGGAGGCGCTGGCGGAATTAAAACGGCTTGGCGCGCCGGTTTTCAACGAGCGTTTCACTAATACTGCGTTTCCGCTGGAACTTGCCAAGCTCGGCGGTCAGCCTTTCGACGGTGACGATTGGCTATTCGAGATCAAATACGACGGCGTGCGCTGCCTCGCGCTCCGCGATGAGCGCGGCGTGCATCTCTATGGCCGCAATCGCACCGAGATTACCGAACGCTATCCCGAAGTTATGTTGGCCTTGAAATCGCTCCCGTTCGAGCGCTTCGCGCTCGACGGCGAGATCGCCGCGCATGGACCCGGCGGGCGGCCGAATTTTCAGCTCCTGCAACGGCGTATCCAGGCGCGGGAACCCGCGACGATCGCGCGGCTGAGCTTCTCTCTGCCGGTGCATTATTACGTGTTCGATTTGCTGGCGTTCGCGCAATTTGACCTGCGAGCGCTTGCGCTGCAAGACAGAAAGGGCGTCCTGGCGCGGCTGATCAAGGGCGAGGGCGCGGTGCGGTATTGCGATCACGTAACCGCACGCGGGCGCGATTTTTTTGCCGCGGCGGCGGAGGCTGGTCTGGAGGGAATCGTGGCCAAGCGCCGTCATGCGCCTTATCGCGGCGCTCGCGGCGGAGATTGGATCAAGCTCAAATGCCCGCGGCTGGAGCACTTCGTTATCGGCGGATGGACCGATCCCGGTGGCTCGCGCCGGTATTTCGGCGCGTTGCTGCTTGGCCAATATGACGGTGATGAACTGCTCTTTGTGGGCCGGGTTGGCAGCGGCTTCAACGAAGACCTGTTGGCCAGCCTGTCACACCGCATGATTGCGCATCAGGTGTTCGCGTCGCCCTTTCGCGCGGTGCAAAGCGGTGACGCGAAAATTCCTCGCGGCGCGCATTTTTGCCAACCGCATCTGGTCGCCGAAGTCCAATTTTCCGAATGGACCGACGACGGTGTGATCCGTCAGCCAAGCTTCAAACGAATCATTGAAAACGCTGAGCCGCGCCAATGCGTCTATCAAAGCTTGAAGCCATCGGCGCCGCCTGAGCCCGTGAGTGGAGAAGCAAACGCCAGCCCTGCGGAAATTCGCGCGTCCGGTCTCGATTCTCCAGAGCGGGCCGATCAAGCGCACGCGCCCGCGCGTAATCAGCTAGCCGGCGGCGATGTCATCGGCGCTGCGCAAAATGACGCCGCGGCCTACCGCTTCAAGCTGACGCATCTCGACAAGGTCTTCTGGCCCTCCGACGGTTACACCAAGGGCGACCTCGTGGCGTATTACGCATCCATCGCCGCCTGGATGTTGCCCTATCTGCGTGATCGGCCGGTCGTGCTGACGCGTTATCCCAACGGTATCGAGGGCAAGAGTTTTTTCCAAAAAGACGCGCCGGCCTTCGCCCCCGATTGGATCCGCAGGGAATCGATCTACGCCGAGGATGTTCAGCGCCAGATTGCTTACTTCATTATCGAAAGCGCGGAGGCCCTCGCTTACATTGCCAATTCGGCTTCGATTCCGATTCACATGTGGTCGTCGCGGGTCTCGCATCTGGAACGGCCCGATTGGCTCCTGTTCGATATCGATCCGAAGGGCGCGACCACGCGCGAGGCCGTGCTGGTTGCCAGGGTGGTGATAGAGGTCCTGGGCGAAATCGGCATGCGCGCTTATTTGAAGACTTCGGGCCAAATGGGTCTTCACGTGATGGTCGGGCTGGTGCCGGAATACACCTACGTTCAGGCGCGGATGTTCGCCGAAATGGTCGCGCGAGTGGTGGTCGCGCGGATCCCCGCGTTGGCAACCGTGGCGCGTGATGTTGCCGCTCGTAAAGGCCGCGCCTATGTCGATTATCTGCAACTCGGGCACGGCAAAACGATCGTGGCGCCCTTCGCGGCGCGGCCAGTGGTGGGAGCGCCGGTCTCCGCGCCACTAAAACCGATGGAATTGAAGCCCGGACTTGATCCGTTGCGCTTCAATATCAGGACGATCCAGTCGCGTATGGCGCGGCTCAAGCGCGACCCCTTCATTGGCGTACTCGCCGATCAGCAACGGCTGGAGCCAGCCCTCCCTCGATTGGAAAAGCTGGCGCGCGCCTGAGGCGGCGCGCGCGTCGCCGTTAAGCCAATCGCCGCCGTTTGTGTTAAGCGTGTGCTGAACGCATTGGCGGCGAGCGAGCACACCAGGCGGAGCGAAGCGGAGCCGAGCGAACGAGTCTGCGAGTCGCGTCAAGGAAAATGCGCAGCGGACGAGCTTTCCAGGCGGTGCGTCAAAATAGCGAGGAGACTGAGCATACGATGGCGGCCAAACGAATTTTCGAAGGCATTCGCATTGTAGATATCACCCAGTATCTTGCCGGGCCGGTCGCCACGCGGCTGTTGGTCGACCTTGGCGGCGAAGTGCTGAAAGTGGAATTGCCGCCGTTTGGGGAAGGCAGCCGCCGCTTGCGTTTCACCGCGCAGGACGGCCGCGACGGCGCTCCCGCGTACTTCGCGATGCATAATCGCGGCAAAAAGTGTGCCTGTATCGATTTCAAACAGCCGGCCGGCGCCGCAATCGTGAAGGACCTCGCGCGCAACGCTGATGTACTGTTGGAAAACTACACGCCCGGGGTGCTTCAGCGCTACGGGTTGGGCTACGCAGCGATCGCGGCGGTCAACCCGAATATCGTGATGTGCTCGGTCTCGACCTACGGACAGGATAGCCCCTTCGCGGCGCGCATTGGCAATGATTTGGTGGCCCTGGCGGCGGGCGGACTGCTGCACATGATGGGTGAGCCTGACGGCCATCCGGTCTATCCGGCCTCCGCCATCGCCGACCATCTCACGGCTGTCAACGCGTTCGGCGCGATCGCGGCCGCGCTATTCCATCGCCAGCGCACCGGTGAAGGCCAGTATATCGACCTGGCGCTGATCGATTGCGTCTTCAACTCGCATGACTGGCAACTCGCCGCCTTCAGCGCCACGCATGGAGAAATCGATCCTCAGCGTGGCGGGAATCAACGCACCGGCGCGTTTCCCTATGGCGTTTTCAAATCGCATCAGGGCTATATCGGCATCGGCGTCTTCACCGATCCGCAATGGGAGGTGCTGGCGCGCCGAATCGGACGCGAGGAATTGCTCGCCACTTCCGCCTTCAAGACGATGCATGGGCGCAGCGAGAATCAGGCCGCGCTCAAGGTGATTATCGAGGAATGGATCACGACGCTGGCCGACGACGATGAAGCGATTCGAATCTTAGCGGATGAATTGCGGCTGCCGGCCGCGCGCCTGCTCTCGGTTGGTCAATTCGCCAGCGATCCGGTGTTAAGCAAGCGGATGGTCGCGCGGATGCCGGCGAGGGATGGAGGTGACGCCATGCTGTTGCAATCGCCACACAAATTCTCCCGCACTCCGCCCGAAATTCCTGGTCCGGCGGAGGCACTCGGCCAGCATACGCGAGAGATCTTGCATTCGGTTTGCGGCTATTCCGAAGAGCGCATCGCCGCGCTTGCCCACGCCGGCCTTATCGCGGGCGCCGACCTCAACCCGGCTTGAACGGGTGACACCGGTGTTGTCTCCGGCCTGGCGTCGGCATCTTCGGCGACTCTGACTAACGATTACGTGGCGGAGCGGGGTGCTGCTGAGTCAGGCAGTGGACCGCGCCGAGCCCCCACACCAGGTCGGTTGCGGAAATGCTTATAACGCGCCGGCCGGGGAACAATCGTTCGAGCGTGGCCTGCGCGATTAAGTCGGCGGCGCATTCGAAAGACGGCATAATCACGCCGCCATTGACGATATAGAAATTGGCGTAAGAGGCCGGCAGCCGCGTATCTTCGTAAAAGCACGCCGGCGGCATCGGCAAAGTCTCGATAGTCAAAGCGCGGCCGTGTTGATCACGCATGGCGTGCAACCGCCGCAGGTTTTCGCGTAAAGGCTGGTAGTTAGTATCGGCGGGGTCATCTTCAACCACAGTGACGATCGTGTCAGCCGAGGCAAAGCGCGCCAGATCATCGACGTGGCCATCGGTATCGTCGCCGGCGATGCCGCCGTTGAGCCATAGAACCTGGTCGATACCCAGATAGAGCCGCAAACACTCCTCGATTTCTTCGCGCGCGAGCGATGGGTTCCGATTGGGATTAAGCAGGCACGATTCGGTGGTCAGCAGCGACCCGGCGCCGTTTACGTCAATGGAGCCGCCCTCGAGTACGATGCCCGGCTCGACCACATCCACGCCATAGAGCTCTCCGAGCCGTCGCGGTACCGCGTCGTCGAGATCGCTGGGGCCATATTTATTGCCCCAGGAGTTGAATAGCCAGTCAAGGGCGATTTGATCCGGATCGCTGTGCCCGTCTGGCGCGATGCGATTGACAAAAATCGGGCCGTGATCGCGAATCCATGAATCATTGGTAGGCACTGGAATTAGTTCGATGCGATCGAGGCGCAGCGTAGCGCCGTCCGGACACGGTGCCGCGCTGATCGAAGCGCGCACATGCTCGGCTTCGTGCTCGATCAGGACGCGCACCGGTTCGAAGCATGCGATAGCGGCCGCCATGCGGGCGAAGATCGGGGGAATTATGTCGAACTTTCCCGGCCAGGTATCGCGGTTGTGCGGCCATACCAGATAAGTCGCGAGATGTGGCTCCCATTCCGCCGGCATGCGGTAGGCGCGCATCCGGCGTTTCAGCGCTTGCGCCGCCATATCAATGACGAAAGCGGCGGGTCAGATCCTGATATGCGTCAATCCGGCGGTCGCGCAGAAAGGGCCAGTTGCGACGCGTATGCTCGATGCGGCTCAGGTCACAATCGACCAGCAGGATTTCTTCCGCCTCCGCCGACGCGCGCGCCAGCACCTCGCCGAAAGGATCGCTCACGAATGAACTCCCCCAGAACTCGATATTTCCTTCGACGCCTACCCGATTGACGGCTGCGACGAAGACGCCGTTTGCGATCGCGTGGGAACACTGTATCGTTTCCCACGCCCGCCGCATCCGGTTTTTGACCGCCTCCGGCGTGCCGAGATTCCATCCGATGGCGGTTGGATAGAAGAGAATTTGCGCGCCGGCGAGAGCGGTCAGGCGAGCCGCCTCGGGAAACCATTGGTCCCAGCAAATCAGCACGCCCAGTGCGCCGCGGCTGGTGCGATGAGCGGTGAAGTCAAGGTCGCCGGGGGTGAAATAGAATTTTTCGTAATAACCGGGATCATCCGGAATATGCATTTTGCGGTAATGTCCGTTGATTTGGCCGTCCTCGCCAATAATCACCGCGGAATTGTGATATACGCCTTCGGCGCGACGTTCGAAAATTGGCGCGATCACCACGATTTTGCGCGCGGCGGCCACCCGCCCCAACTCCTCGGTGCTGGGACCGGGAATCCCTTCAGCCAGATCGAAACGCTCTATGTCTTCGGCCTGGCATGGGTAATGGGAGCGATAAAGCTCTTGCAGGCAGACCACTTCGGCGCCGCGTGCGGCGGCCTCCTCGATTTTTGCACAGGCTTTGTCCAAATTTGACTTCGGGGCGTCCGTGCAAGCCATCTGTATCAGCGCAATGCGCGTACATGCCGGATCCATAGCTCTATTTGATAACAACCGGCTTCGACGCATGCCACTGCCGAACGGATTTAGACCACTTGCGTCGAGTCTAAAACGGCGTCCATTTGGTGGCGGGGAAAACATGGCCAAGAAAGATATCGACGAGCGCGATTGCCGCCGCCTCGTCATTATTCCTGGCGGTATGAGTCAGCGCGATCTGGGTGCCGAGGGCGACTTCGAAGTAATAATTCATGTAAGCGAGCCCGGGCGTCAGGCGAACATCCGGGCCCGTGCGGCCTTCTTCACCCCGCACCGTCTGGAGATAATTCAGTTCGATAAACGGCACCATATAGCGTAGGGACGGGCGCAGCTCGAAATCGCGGACGTAGCGGTTCAGGTAATCGAGCGAGTAGGACAAAGCCACGTTGGTGAACGGCGCGCGCCGATTGGCCCCCGACCACTCGAACAAAAATCCACTCTCGCCTTGAATCGCGAACGGCCGTAAATATTTTAACGACAACGGCAGATCGCCCATGCCTTTATCCCACAGAAAATCCGGCCCGGCAGTGACGTGAGTCGGCGCTCCGGCGGCCGGCGTCCCGGTCGGCAGGAAAAAGTCGGCGCCGAATCCGAGCGCGAGTTCATGTTCCGGCGATTCGATAAACGCACATTTGGGAAAGACCTCGAGATCGCCAAAATTTGAACGCGGGCGGCCGGTTCGGCGCGAGATGTCGTTCCATCCGGTGGTCAGCTCGACGCTACAGCGCTGGCTGAGTTTCTTTTCCAGGCTGAAACCGATCGCGAAAGTCTCACCGTTTGACGTGCGGATCCATTGCGGCTGTACAATCTCGGCCTCGTTGCTGGGCAGCGCGTCGTTGGCGATCAGCGATTCATAAAAGTTGTAGCGGCCGACCTGGGCGAATGCGCTAGTTGATAGAAAAATCCAAGTGATCGGCCCGAGCAATGGCGCCATCCAGCGTGCAACCGCGAGAATCCTTCGCAATCCGCAGGCAGTGTTCGCTCGATCAGCGTGAAGCGTTGACACGTTGGCGCTAATTTACGGATTGGCGGAGGATAGTCCAATCAGAATTGGCAAATGCAAAGCGGGGTGAGACCAGCGAATGCGTGAAAATGAGAGCGCGAGATCGTCTCCACGGTTGCATACAACGGAAATGTGATAATTTAATGTGGCTGCGGAAGTTCGGGAAATCCGGACGGAGCGGGAGGCGATCTTCTCCAGCGCCGTCTTCTAACCGCCGCAGGCTCTGAAATGCCTGCCCGCCGCTGATAGCCGGGTCCTGCGCAAGGGAACGTCGCGAACCCCGCCAGGTCCGGAAGGAAGCAACGGTACCGGCCCATTCCCTGTGCCGCAGGGGTGCCTGGCTATCATTCGACGGGCAGCGGGATTGTGAAAAACGTTGCATGGCTGGCAGTCCGACATCCCATCTGGTGCTCGCGCGCAAATGGCGTCCGGAACGCTTCGACGAACTGGTTGGCCAGGAGCACGTCACGCGCACGCTGGTGCGGGCGCTCCAAAGCGGCCGTATCGCGCATGCGTTCCTGTTCACCGGGATTCGCGGCGTGGGCAAGACCACGGCGGCGCGCATCCTGGCGCGATGTCTCAACTGTCACGAAGGCCCGGCCGCGGAACCGTGCGGCAAATGCGCCGCCTGCCTGGAAGTCCGGGCCGGCACGGCGCTCGACGTGGTGGAAATCGACGGCGCGACCTATCGTAAAATCGACGACGCGCGCGCCATCATCGAAAATCTGGGTTATCGCCCGGCGCGCGACCGCTTCAAGATTTACATCATCGACGAGGCCCATCAGCTCACTGATCAGGCCTTCAACGCGCTGCTCAAGACACTCGAGGAGCCGCCCGCCCACGTCAAGTTCATCCTGGCGACAACCGAGCCGCAGAAGATGCCCGAGACGATTTTGTCACGCCTTCAGCGCTACGATTTCCGCCGCATTCCGTTTGCGATGATTCTGGAGCGGCTCAAAGAGCTGGTCGTACGTGAAAAAGCCCAGGCCGACGACGCCGCGCTGCGGCTGCTCGCGCGCGAGGCCGGCGGCAGCATGCGCGACGCCGAGCGGATGCTCGAGACCGCGCTGGCATCGCTCGACGGCCAAGTGTCGGAAGGTGAGGTGGCGTCGATTCTCGGCGTCGCGAGCCGCAGCCGCATATTTAATCTGGTCGAATCGGTTTTGAATAAAGAGGCCGCGCCGGCGCTTAACATAGTTCGTGAGCTGCATCGCGACGGCGCCAATCTTGAGTCACTCGGACGCGACCTGCTCGAAACTTTACGTAATCTCGCCGTCGCCAAGCTGTCCGCCGCTGACGGACCAGGGCCGCTCGCTGATATGCCCGACCAGGAAGCGACTGAATTGCGCCGGCTGGCCGACAACGCGAGCGCGCGCGATCTGATGCGGTTGTTTCATCTGATGGATGACGCGCAGGAACGCATCATGCGCTCGCCCTACCCGGATTTGCTGCTGGAAATGGCGGTGATCCGGATGGCGTCGCTGGCCCCGGTGATGGAAACGGACGAATTGATCCGCGCGATCAATGGCGCCAATTCAAATTCCGGCGGTGCGGGTGCTCCGCCGTCCTCCTCGCCCGCGGGTTCCAAGGCTTCTCGCGGTTCGACGCAATCGTCCAATCCGGACCGCACGGCGGCCGGTCCGGCCCCGGCTTCGTCAGCGGGTGACGGAAGCGCGCAAGGCGAGAGTGCCGGCCCGCGGCCGCGTCGAGAAGATGAGGTCAAGGCCGAAGCGCCGCTCAAAAAACCGTCCGGATTCGACTTGCCTGAATTGCGCGAGTTTATCCGCGGCCGGCGAGCCGCCCTGGCGGGCTTCATGGAGCAAGGTGCGGCGCTCGAGCTGGAAGGTGATCTGCTGACCATTACCGCGCGCAACGATATTTACGTCCGCTATTTAGGTGATAACCGCACCGCGATCGCCGAACTCGCCTCCGAACTTTACAGACGTCCGATTCGCACCCGGATGACCAGCGCAAACGCGGCCAATGGCCTTAAAGACTCCGGTAAGGCGGCCATGGACGCGGATGCTCAAGTGGCGCGCCTGTCGCCGGTTGCGACCGCATCAAATTCCAACGGCGCTGAATCCGACACCGGCTCTATCGAAGGCCGGCTCGCGATTGTGCCGGATCCAATTCCTCAAAGCCCGTTGAATGCGCCAATCTCGCCGCTGCAGGCGCGTGAGGCGGTGTTATCTGATCCGGTTGTACGGCGCATCTTCAACGAATTGGACGCGCGGCTGGTCGAGGTCAAAACTCCACGCTGCGATAACCTATCGGAAAAAAAATTATGACGACGAGGCCTTCAGTGGCTTCCGTTCAGGAGCAATGTCGTGTCGCAATTCGATTTGTCCGCCCTCATGCAGCAGGCTCAAGCGCTTCAGGAAAGATTCAAGCAGATGCAGGACGAGGCGGCCTCCAAAACCGTCGAATCGCAATCCGGCGGCGGCATGGTTCACGCCGTCGTCGATGGTTCGATGCAGGTCCGGAAGATCGAGGTTGACCCCGCTCTGCTGGCCGCCAACGATAAAGCGATGCTTGAGGATTTAATCGTGGTGGCGATCAACGACGGCCTGCGCCGTGCTCAGGAAATGGTCTCGCAGGAGGTCGGCAAGCTCGGTCCTCTGGCCGGGATTAAATTGCCCGGCTTCGGTAATCCGTAAAGCCGCACGCGCCGATGGAAAATATCAAACGCGGAGACGGCCTGCCGCCGGCCATGATGCGGCTGGTGAAGGAGTTGTCGCGTTTGCCTGGAATCGGCGAGAAGACCGCCTCCCGGTTGGCTTTCAACCTGCTCAATCGCCCGCGCGACGACGTTATCGCGTTGGCGGAGGCGCTGCTCGAAATGAAGGAGCGGGTGGGATTGTGCGAGCAATGTTTCGGCTTGTCCGACATGCCGCAGTGCGCCATCTGTGCCGACTTAAGCCGCGAGCATGACCTGATTTGCGTGGTCGAGGGACCGGCCGACCTGATGGCGATTGAACGCTCCCGCACCTACGACGGTCTCTATCACGTGCTGCACGGCGCGATCGCTCCGCTCGACGGCGTCGGTCCCGATGACCTAAAGATCGAGGAGCTGCTCGAGCGCCTGGCCCGCCCGGAATCGGTGCGCGAGGTGATCGTCGCGACCAATGCCACCGTTGAAGGCGAGGCCACTGCCCTCTATCTGGCGCGCCTGCTGAAGCCGTTGGGAGTCAAGGCCACCCGCTTGGCCCGCGGACTTCCGGCGGGCGGTGACCTTGAATACAGCGATTCCGCCACGCTGAGCAGCGCGCTGAGCGGCCGCCGCGAATTATAGGCGTCCTTACCTGCGACCGTAGATCACGCGTCGCCGCCCAGAATTTCTCCGAACGATTTTCACCAACGACAAGCGCTTGTCCTCCTCAATCCTGTAATGCCACTCTTCGAGAAGAATGAGCGGCCTTTCTCTCTTCTTCGGATTTTTTAGGTAATGCTATTTACTTGCAAGTCGGTATGAGCCGTGTTAGATGCAAATCGCAACCGATTGAACGCTTTCGGTAAATCGAGGTCAACCAAATGCCGTTCGCTGAGAGCTCAATTCGGCTAATACTTCTGGGGGTCATCGTTGTCCTGATCGGCGAGCAAACGGCAAGCGCGCAAACGCGACCACCTTCGAATGGATTCGTCGATACGCAGTCGATCGACACGATAGCCGATACGCCGGGAGCGACACTGTTGCTGCCCTATTTCGAGGTGGACCTGAAGAGTCGCAACGGAATGACGACGCGCTTCACGATCAACAATAACGACGCGGCCGCAGCCTTGGCTCATGTGACCATCTGGAGCGATCTGGCCGTGCCGGTTTTCGATTTCAACGTCTATCTGACCGGCTACGACGTCGTGACAATCGATCTACGGGATGTGTTGAATGGCATCCTGCCGCAAACGGCGTCGGCGGGGCAGGATCCCAACAATACGATCAGTCCCAAAGGCTCGCTGTCGCAGGACATTAACTTTGCAAGTTGTTCCGCCAATTCGACGACCAATCCTTTCCCCAATGCGTTGAGCATCCCCAGCTTACCTCCATTTCCGCTGTCTCAAGCTCAGATCGCCCATTTGCAAAACGCGCTGACGGGCAGACCTCCGCAGCTTTTGAACGGTATGTGCGCGGGGTTTGCGCACGGCGATCATATCGCCCGCGGTTACATTACAGTTGATGCTATCGATGCCTGTGTTGCGCTTTTCCCGAGCGATGCCGGGTATTTCGTTCAGGAGGGAGCGGGTCTCGCGACCCTTCAGAATTACCTGACAGGAGAGGTATTTTATGTAAATCAGAAGCAAAAGACCGCGTGGGGCGGTGATTTGGCTCGATTCATGGCGTGTTCAACGACACAAGAACCAATACGCCCGGAAATCTGACCTTCTACGGAGCCCTCGACACCTATAGCGCGGCGGACAATCGGCAGCCGTTTCCGGGAATCTTTTCGGCCCGCTTTATTAACGACCGGCAGAATCATTGTCGTGGCTGCAAGCCATTTTTCCCCAACGGTGCATCCCTCATCGTCTGGCGCGACCCCAAGGTCGCCCAGAGCGCCTTCACTTGCGGTACTTTGCCAATTTGGTATCCGCTCGGACAGGAAATGATCGTGGCGTTCGATGAGCAGGAGCATCTTCAGGAACTCACGGGAATTTCGCCGTTTCCCTTGGCGACTCAGCGAGTTACGGTGGGCAGTGGAGCGCTGCCGGTGAGCTTCAGTTCGGGCTGGCTGTTTCTTGATTTGAACGATACGGAGGCCGTCGCGCCGAATGTTCCGCCGAACGATCCCGCGCAGGCTCAGGCCTTCGTGGACGTCATCGAGCAGGGTTCTCCATATTCGATTCAACATCGCGCGCAGCAGCTCGACGCCGGCACTTTCCCCTATGTGCTGCCCGAGTAATTGTGAGTCGGCGGTTTCCAGCTTTGCGCGGCGGGAGCCACGGCCCAGTCCGCACCGCGGGCGTTTTGCTCGCGATAGTTTTGGCAGCGAGCACAGCGCGCGCTTTTTCCCACGATAACGCTTCACCGACCGGCAAACGTGATCTCGACGGCGATGGGCGCGACGAGATCATCGCGACCTTTGCTGATCAACCCGTCACTCAGGGTTCTCACCGGCATTGTGTCAGCGGCGGCGGAATCACCATATGGAAGCTCACCAAGGGGATATGGTGATGCCGCTGGGGTTGCTGGCCCCGACCTGAGCGTTGTTCGATTCGCAACGCGGGGCAAACTTGCATGAGCGTCAAGCTCGGCGTTACAATTTCTCCGTACCACCACGTGCGCGCACATCAGGAGGTTCACGGCGCACGCGAGCCAACCGAACTTCACTCGAAAAAAGGATGGTAACCCGCAATGGCTTTTGAATTGCCCCAGCTACCGTATGGGATGGATGCTCTGGCGCCGCATATCTCGAAGGAAACGCTCGAGTTTCATCACGGCAAGCATCACGCCGCCTACGTCAACAACCTCAACAACCTGATCAAAGGCGGCAAATTCGAAAACGCGCCGCTCGAGGAGATTATCAAGGAAGCCGGCGCTGGCGGACTATTCAATAACGCCGCTCAGCATTTCAACCAGAGTTTCTACTGGACTTCGATGAAGCCCAAGGGCGGTGG
>JBOHWL010000236.1:0-2581 GCA_050736615.1 Binataceae bacterium (SeqCode)
CATATACGGAATCCAACCGTCGGCGTAGGTCGCCGCGCGCTGCATCGCGGGTTCCTTGCGCCCTGCCACCCAAATCGGCGGATGCGGCTTTTGGATTGGCGCCGGCTCCATGGTCACGCCGCTGAACTTGTTGTATCTGCCGTCAAAGCTGACATTCTTTTCAGTCCACAGTTTCTTGATTATTTCGAGCGCCTCGTTGGTGCGCGAGCCGCGCTGCTTGACCGGCACTCCGCAGGCCTCGAATTCTTTTGGGAATTCCCCTCCGATTCCGACGCCCATGTGATAACGCCCGTTGGAAGCGACATCCAGCACCGACGTCAACTTCGCGATGACCATCGGACGGTAAAGTGGCAGCAGTACAACCGTGCTCATCAACTTGATTTTTTCGGTCGCGCCCGCCGCCGTCGACAGCACGATGAGCGTATTGGTGACCGGCCCATGGAACATCATGTGCTCGCCTGAACACAGATAGTCGAAGCCCAGTTGTTCGGCCCGCCGGGCGAATTGTGGAATGCCTTTGGCCGCTGGTATGGCCACGCCGAATTCAATTGATGCCAAGTTACCGTTCCTCCGTCGCCGGCGCCTGAGGCCGGTCAGTTTCGTCCGCGCTTAGGCGACTGCGCGTCTCAAAACGCGTCCGCGGATGGGGAGAAAAGTTCCGCCGCCGAACCGTCGCGGGAGTCTCGCGCGCTATGTAAACCCGCGTACCCGTCCTGGACAACCAGACCAGGCCTATGCGCCCGCGGGCCTCATGCCACGCGCATCGCCGGCGCTTATGAGCGTTGATCAAGCTGAACGATAATCCCATCGGGATCCTCGAAAAGGCACGTCAGGTATTTTTGGCCGGAGCTTTCGCCATAGCCCGATGACTCGGTTTCATAGGGCGGCACGAGCATCTTGACGCCGGCCTGCTTGAGTCGCTCGCAAATGCCACGCAAATCGTCAACCCACCATGAGAAGTGGGAGATACCGACCTGATCAAGCTTGATCGCCTCTCCACTCATCCCGCCGGGCATTTCCGTAAGCACCAGGAAGCCTGCGCTCTCGCCCTTGCCATAATGCAGATGAACGGCTCGTCGCCGGCCTTTTTCAGGATTGGCGTAAAGTCCGCTGGTCCCGCCTCCGATCGGTTGGACCTGGTCGTACTTCACCTCGAGTCCGAGCAGGCCGCGATAAAAGCGCAGGGATTTTTCCATGTCGCGCACACCGATCGCGACATGTGACACTCCGTTCATCATAAAAGCCCTCACTCCAGGCGTTGATCGAATTGGACGATGATACCATCGGGGTCCTGAAATAACGCGGTCAAGACTTTGCCGCCGGGCGGTTCGCCATAAGCCGCGGTGCCGGCCTCCATCGGCCCAGCCAGGATGGGCACGCCGGCCGTCTTGAGACGTTCAACTCGCACGCTCAGATCGTCCACCCAGAAAGCAAAATGATGGATGCCGACCTGGTCAAGCCTGATAGCCTCACCCGAAGACGCGCCCGGCGACTGCGACAATACAATGAAGCTGGCATGCGGCCCACGTTCATAGCGAAGGTAAACCGCCCGCCGCTGACCTCGCTTCGGCTCGGCAAAGAGCGCCTTCATCCCGCCAATGTTCTCCATGGTATCGAGCGTGACTTCGAGTCCCATCAGATCGCGGTAAAAATGGAGCGCCTTATCCATGTCGCGCACGCCGATCGCAATATGTGAAACCGCTCTCATCTGACATCTCCAATCCGCGCCAGTAATCGTTTACAGCCGGATCTGAAAGTTAGGCCGTATGCGACATCCGCGTCAAATGCGTGGCGTCGAGGCACAGACCATCGTCTTTCCCACTGGCAGATTCTCACTTGACTCTAGTTAGCCAATGAGTGAGCATCGCCGCGATTAGCGCTTTCGCGTGGGGAGGAAAGGTTTCGGATGAGATACCTCAGACATGTAAGCTTCATGGTGGCGATACTCGCAATTTGCGGCATGCTCGCCGCATCATTACCGGCCGCGGCGCAAAGCGCCGCCAGCCCCGGTCCAGGCGCAAACGCCAGTTCAACCAACCAGCATCAGCTCGATCTTCAGGCCGCTCGCGCCGAGCGCAAGGCGATCGTCGGCAGCAACATGCATCTGACCGCAAAGCAAGCCAAAATGTTCTGGCCGTTGTACGATAAATACGAAGCCAGGATGGACAAAATCGAGGATGCCCATGCCCGGGAAATCAAGGAGTACGCCGCTAACTATGACCATCTGACGGATAGTGCCGCCACCAAGAAGCTCAATCAGGTGATAAAAATCAGGGAACGCAGCCTGGATACCCAGAAAGCGTTTATTCCCAAGTTTCGAGCCGAGTTGCCCAGCGTGGCGGTCACGCGGTTTTTCCAGATCGACAGTAAGCTGCGCGCACTGGTCCAATGCCAAATCGCGCAGATGGTGCCGTTGGCCCATCCCGCCAGCGCCGAGCAGGGCGGATCATCATCGGCGCAAGGTCAATAACCAACTGCCGCGCTGACCAAATTGGACGACGGCCACAAGCCGTCGTCCACTCAATTCCGCCAGGCGAATCAGCCTTCTTAATGCCCTGCTTCCATGCGCGCTCGTTCACCC
>JBOHWL010000237.1:0-22639 GCA_050736615.1 Binataceae bacterium (SeqCode)
GCCCAGCCCTACATCATCAAGCTCACCATCGACATCTTCCTGGCGGCGCGCAAGAGCGCGCCGCCACGATGGCTGCGGCCGGCACTCGGCGCCTTTCATGGCCATGGCCTGCTGGTCATGGGCGCGATTTATCTCGTGCTGCTGGTGGGCGAAGTAACCACTTTTTACGGGCAGTTTTATCTCACCATGATGGTGGCGCAGTACAGTCTCTCGGACCTGCGCCTGGCGCTGTTCGAGCACGTCGAGCGCCTGCCGATGGCATTTTTCGACCGTACGCCGGCCGGCCGCCTGGTCAGCCGCATGACCACCGATATCGATGCCATCAACGAAATGTTCAGTGCCGGTTCGCTCACCCTGTTTATCGACGTCCTTACGCTGGCCGGCATCATCGCCATCATGTTCTCGCTCAACGCGCGGCTGGCCTTGTGGGCGCTATGCGTGGTCCCGCCGCTGTTGTTGGCGATCAACTTCTACCGCGTGCGCGCGCGCAATTTCTATCGTCTGACGCGCGAACGTTTCGCCGCGCTCAACGCGTACCTTTCCGAGTCGTTGAGCGGAATGGCGGTTATCCAGCTTTTCACGCGCGAACGCGAGTCCCGGCGCGAGTTCGACGGGCTCAATCAGGACGCGCGCGACGTCCAGATGACCACTAACATCTACGAAGCCGGGCTGTTCTCAACGGTCGAGGCGCTCAGCTCAATCGCCATCGCGCTGATCCTATGGGTCGGTGGTGGCGAGGAAATTCATCGCATCATCCAGATTGGCACGCTGGTCGCTTTCATCGATTACGTGCAACGTTTCTTTAATCCGCTCCGCGACGTGGCGAATAAGTACACCACGTTGCAGTCGGCCCTGGCTGCGGTTGAAAGGATCGAGGCGCTCATGGAGACGCCGCGCACGATCGCGACTCCCGCGATGCCGAAGCGGACCGCGGATGGCGCCGGCGCGATCATCTTCGACCACGTGAGCTTTGAGTACCGCATCGGCGAGCCGGTGTTGCGCGATTTGAGCTTTCGTGTCGAACCGGGCCAGAAAATTGCGATTGTGGGCCCTACTGGTTCGGGTAAAACCACCATCATCAAGCTGCTCAACCGTTTCTACGACGTCACCGGCGGGCGCATCCTGGTCGATGGCGTTGACGTGCGGGAATGGGATTTGACGGCCTTGCGTCATGCGATTGGATTGGTGCAGCAGGACGTCTTTCTGTTCGCGGGCGACGTGCTCGAAAATGTCCGGCTGGCGCGGACCGATCTCACGGACAGCGAAGTCCGCGGAGCGCTCATCCGCGCTCAGGCTTGGCGCTTCGTGGAACGGCTGCCGGGAAAACTGGCCGAGGAAATTCATGAGCGCGGCGCCAACCTTTCGGCCGGCCAGCGCCAATTGTTATCGTTCGCGCGCGCGCTGGCCTATAACCCGCGCATCCTGGTGATGGACGAGGCCACCTCCAGCGTCGATAGCGAAACCGAACGGCTGATTCAAATCGCGCTCGACGAACTCCTGGCCGAACGCACCGCGCTCATCATCGCGCATCGCCTCTCGACCATCGAACGCGCCGATCGCATCCTGGTTCTCAGCAACGGCGCACTGCGCGAAAGCGGCACGCATGAGGAGTTGCTCAAACGGCCGGGACTATATCGGCGGCTGTTCGAGCTCCAGTATGCCGGCACTATCGAGGCCGCGCGGGAGGCGGTCAGTTGAGCCTTGATCGAGCGCGTCGCTTGGCAAGGCGGAGTGAGTTGAGCTTGCAGGCAGGGACTAGGCGCCGGTGCTCCTTACCTCCGTTGGAGATGGAAGAGCGGCCCGCATTCTTCGCCTCTCCCTGCCGGGAGAGGTCGCGCCGTCAGGCGCGGGTGAGGGACAAAATTGACCGAATGCTAAGCCGCCATTCTATGCCGCGCATGGAGGTGAGCCCAGCAGCCTTCGTTGGCCGGATGCGTCCGCGGCGTGCCTTCCCGCGACCTCGCGAATGATCTCGCCATCGCGAAATTTTTTGCTTGCCGCATTGCTGGTCCTCGGATGCGTTCTGTTGTCGGGCTGCGACGTGAGCTACATCGCGCATGCGGCTTACGAGGAGAGCATACTGCTGTGGCGTCGCAAGCCGATAAGTCAGGTGCTGGCACGCCAAAATCTGCCGGCGGTGACTCGCGGTAAGCTTGAAACAGTGCTGGCTGTGCGCCAATTCGCGGCTGAGCGGCTTGGTGAAAACGTTGGCGGCGCCTACAAGACCGTCACCCCGGTCGATTCGGGTGCCGTGGTGTGGGTCGTGATGGCGGCGAAACGGGACAAGCTGGTAGCGCATACGTGGTGGTTTCCGATCGTCGGCTCGGTGCCATATCGCGGTTATTTCAAACGGCGTGAGGCTGAAGCCGAAGCGGCGTCGATGGAGGCGCGCGGGTATGACACTTATGTGCGGCCGGCCATCGCTTTTTCCAGCCTTGGATTCTTCAACGACCCGCTCTTAGCCAATCTGCTTGAGCTGAATCGGGTCGAATTGGCCGGTGTCATCATTCACGAATTGTTCCATCGTACGTTTTTTCTCAGCAGCGACGTGATGTTCGACGAATCAGCGGCCACCTGGGTGGGCGCGCGCGGTGCGCTGGCGTTTTTCACCGAGACTGAAGGCGCGGAATCAGCGGACGCGGTGGCTGCCCGGGGCGTGCTCGAGAGCGAACTGCGCTTTGGCGATTTCCTGCAGCAAGAGCAGGCGCGTTTGCTCCGGCTCTACGCCAGTGGCTTGCCGCGTGACGAAATTCTCAAGCGTCGCGTCAAGTTGTTTGCCGATATCAGCGCCGACTACGCGCGCCTCAAGCCGACCCTGTCCGGGCTGGAGCGCTACAATCTTGATCGCCAGAAACTCAACAACGCGGTCCTGCTGAATTACCTGATTTACTTTCACGACCTGCGGAATTTCGAAGCACTCTACCGGATTCATCATCAGGATTTGCGAGGAACCATTCAGGCGATCATTACTTTGGCGAAAAGCGATCGCGCCGACCCGTTCCATGCGATTTGGGCAGCATCGCTGGCGGCACCGCCGGTCAAAGCGCCGTCATCCGTGAAAATTCCGTTCCCTCAGCCGATTCCGGCCGATTAGGCAACCTCGGTCATGCTAAGCGGATGCCGCGATTCCAGATTACCGCCATGGATTCATCATCGCCGTGAGATGATCGCTGAGTTCAGCTTCATAGCCGCCGAAGAAATGGTCGGCGCCGGCAATGATGGCGAGTTGCGCGCGTCCGGCCAATTCCTGATGTAGCGCTTTAAGTTCAACCACTGGACAATACATGTCGCGATCGCCCGCTGTCAGAATGATTGGTTGAGAAAACGTGGTCAGCGCCGTTTGATCAATCATACGGAGCGGTAAGGCCACCAGGACCAGGCCGCCCAACTGACCGATGCGGGCCGCCGCCCGCGTCGACGCCATCGCGCCGAACGAATAACCGGCCAGGATAGCGCCGTCCGGCCGCACCCCCGTCTGGCTCGTCAGGAAATCGACCGCCGCGCGCGCATCCTCAGCTTCGCCTAACCCGCCGCTGTGCTCACCTTCGCTATCATCGACGCCGCGGAAATTGAAACGCAAAGTGGCCCATCCCAGCCGCCACATCGCCTCCAGCACAGCCTCGACGACGTTGTTGTACATCGTCCCGCCATAAAGCGGATGTGGATGACATACCACGCCACCGCGAACCGGGTTGCCGGATGGCATCGTTAACAGGCCTTCGAGCGTAAGCGTTTCAGATGTGAAAGTGACTCGCCGTTCGTCCATGCATGACCCCGAAATTGACATAGATCAAGCGCCGTTTTGCGCTCCAGGATGCCGTCCACATTCTGCTATACTATAAGCTGTTGTGATTGAAGAAACTCCGGTGAACGACGCACGCGAGGAGCCGCCGCGGTTTATTGCCGATCGAATGCTCAAGCGGCTTGCGCGATGGTTACGCCTGCTCGGCGCGGACGTTGTATGCGACAACGCACTGGACGGCGCCGAGGCGTTTTCCTTTTGACGTGCGGCGATGGGCTTTCAGCCGTTGCGCCCTTTGTAACGAACCGGTGACGATGGTTCCACGTGAAACATTGTGGCGGCGCATACCGCCCTTCGTATATGCCAGCCATGACAATTTTGCCGTATGCGCGCGATGCGGTCGCGTATACTGGGGCGCAACCCATCCGGAGCGTGTCTTGCGCGAACTCGACGCGATCGGATTGTGATCGCTTGCGAGCGGAAACGTATATTGATGGTTCGCCTTAAGTTTCCGATGGGCTGAAGCGGCTCACAATTTGAACGAGTTCATCACGGTTGAGAGATAGTCAAGGTATGCGGCTCGAATGGCGGTAGCGGTCAAAATCCAACGCCTGCACGGTAATTCAGCTCCGCTCCCGCGTTATCAGAGTGAGCGCGCGGCGGGCCTTGATTTGACCGCCGACCTGGCCGGGGGACGGATTTTGCAGCCGCTCGAGCGCGCCGCCATACCGACCGGAATCGCGCTCGAAATTCCAACCGGTTACGAGGGTCAGATACGCCCGCGCAGTGGGCGCGCGTTGGCCGAGGGGCTGGCGTTGATCAATTCGCCGGGTACAATCGATGCCGACTATCGCGGCGAAATAATGGTGTTGGTGATTAACCTCGGGGACCGGCCGCTCACGATTCATCCGGGCGATCGTATCGCCCAGCTTATTATCGCGCCGGTCGCGCAAGTGGAGTTGATTGAAGTGCATGAAATCGGTGCGAGTCGCCGCAGCGGCGGAGGATTTGGCCATACCGGATATTAAAGTAAATGTTGAAGATTCGGCGTTGCTGGCGATCTCGTCAATCGACGGCCGCTATCAGGCACGCACGCGCGCGCTGACCGCGTACTTCAGCGAATACGCGCTGATCAAATATAGGGTGCGCGTCGAGCTCGAGTGGTACCTGTCGTTGGCCGCCAACCCCGCGCTCGATGCGCTCGCTGCGATACCGGACGTAATCACACGGCGGCTACGCGCAATTTACGAAGATTTTTCCTTGCCGGATGCGCATCGGGTCAAGCAACTCGAAGCCGCCACCAATCACGATGTAAAGGCCGTTGAATATTTTCTCCGGGAGAAAATCGCCGCCCTTGAGGCCGGCCTCCCGCTGGAAATGATCCATTTCGCCTGCACTTCGGAGGACATCAGCAATCTTGCCTATGCCCTCATATTGAAAGAATTCAGCACGCGCGAATTGATTCCCGCGCTGCGGCGCATGGTGGACGCCATCGCCGCTTTCGCTCATCGTTATCGAGCCCTGCCGATGATTGCCCGGACCCATGGTCAGGCGGCGTCACCGACCACCTTGGGCAAGGAATTCGCCATTTTCGCGTGGCGCCTCGAGCGCCAGCTAGGCCAGCTCGAACATCAGCAATATCTGGGAAAATGCAACGGCGCGGTGGGCAATTACAACGCGCACGCTTTCGCCTGTCCCGAGGTCGATTGGATCGACCAGTCACGGCGCTTCGTCGAAGGTTTGGGGCTGGTCTGGAATCCGCTTACGACGCAGATCGAGAGTCATGATTTTTTGGCCGAATTGTTCGCGAATGTCATTCGGATCGACACGATCCTGATTGGATTCGCACGCGATATCTGGGGATATATCAGTCTCGGTTACCTGACCCAGCGTATGGCTGCGGGCGAGGTCGGTTCCTCGACTATGCCGCACAAGGTTAATCCGATAGATTTCGAGAATGGTGAGGGCAATTTGGGGTTGGCCACCACGATGTTCGAGCATCTGGCCACCAAATTGCCGATTGCGCGCTGGCAGCGGGATTTGACCGACAGCACGGCGATGCGTGCGATGGGCACCGCGTTCGGCCATGTCGTAGTGGCGCTAAGCTCGCTTGACCGCGGGTTGGGAAAAATCCAGGTCAGCCAACCACGTATCGCCGCTGACCTTGAGCAAGCCCAGGCCTGGGAGATCGTGGCTGAAGCGGTGCAGACCCTGATGCGCCGTTATGGCTTCGAGAATCCCTATGAACAATTGAAAGAACTCACGCGGGGGCGGCCGGTCAACGCCGCTATCATCAAGAATTTTATTTCGCGGCTCGGACTCGACGCCGAGGCTCGCGCGCGGCTGGAACGGCTCACGCCCGCGTCCTTTGTGGGTCTGGCGGCGGAATTGGTCGAGCGTTTCGCTCCCGCCGGCTCGCGAATAAAAACGGACCGAGAACCTGCCGCGCAATTGTGAATTAAAGCCGCTTTTTGTGGATACCCGCGCGTCGCAATGTGCTCGTTCGAGCCGCCGGTCCATTGGTATTGCCCGGCGCGCCAAGTAAGATGAACAGCAAGACTATTGAACGGAGTTTGACGTGGAAACAGCTCCAGAAAAGCTCACAATGTTTTATGAAGGCAAGGCGAAGAAACTCTATTCCACCGCCGACCCCGACCTTGTAATCGCCTACTTCAAGGACGACGCCACCGCGTTCAACGCTAAGAAAAAGGGCACGATTGAAGACAAAGGCATCGTCAACAACCGCATGTCCGAATTGTTCTTCGGTTTGCTCGAGCGTAACGGCGTCAAGACTCATTTCGTCCGCCGTCTGAATGACCGCGAGATGCTGTGCAAGCGGCTGCAAATAATTCCGGTCGAAACCGTGGTACGCAATATCGTGGCGGGTTCGATGGCGAAGCGGTTGGGGCGTGAAGAGGGTGAAGCGCTCAAGCGGCCGGTGGTCGAGTACTATTATAAATCCGACCCGCTCGACGATCCGCTGATTACCGCCGACCATGCGATCCTGTTTGGTTGGGCAACCGAGCCGGAATTGCGCACGATCGATGAGATGGCGTTGCGGGTCAATCAAGTCCTGAGCCATTTTCTCGACGAGCGCGGCATCATCCTGGTCGACTTCAAGCTTGAATTCGGCCGCCATCATGATGAGATTCTACTTGGTGATGAAATCTGCCCGGACACCTGCCGCTTCTGGGATAAAGCCACGCTTAAGAAACTCGACAAGGACCGCTTTCGCCGCGACCTCGGCGACGTTGAGGCGGCCTACCATGAAATGTTGCGCCGGGTCGAAAGCTGAGTCCGCTTCGATGAAGACGCGCCGATGCGGGTAACAGTTGTGATCACGCCCCGCGGTGGCATCCTCGACCCGCAGGGACGAGCGGTAGAAGGCGCGCTTAAAAGTCTTGGCCATCATGGTGTTTCGACGGTTCGCGTCGGACGCTACGTGACGTTCGACGTGGATGCGTTCTCGAAAACAGCG
The DNA here is from genome assembly GCA_050736615.1 of Binataceae bacterium (SeqCode). Classification (GTDB taxonomy): domain Bacteria; phylum Desulfobacterota; class Binatia; order Binatales; family Binataceae; genus JBOHWJ01. The sequence goes on from JBOHWL010000237.1 coordinate 7,221, forward strand.
GCTGAAGAAGCGGTCAAGCGGATGTGCGATGAACTTTTGGCCAATCCGCTGATTGAAGATTATCGCTTCGAGGTCCAAGACGAATGAAATGGGGCGTGGTACGCTTCCCCGGTTCGCTCGACGACGGTGATGCGCTGCTCGCGTTGCGGGACGTGATGGGCCAGCAGGCTCATCTGTTGTGGCATAAGGACGAAACCTTGGGCGGCGCCGATTGCGTGGTTTTGCCCGGCGGTTTCAGTTATGGCGATTACCTGCGCTGCGGCGCGATCGCGCGTTTTTCTCCAATCATGCGGAGCGTGGTGCGATTTGCCGAAGAAGGCGGCTTGGTGATCGGCATCTGCAATGGCTTTCAAATTCTATGTGAGGCGCATCTGCTGCCCGGCGCGCTGACGCGTAATCGTTCGCTTGCCTTCGTATGTGAGCGCGTAATGGTGCGCGTCGATAATGCGCGCACGCCGTTTACCAGCGCGGCAACGCCCGGTGAATTGTTATGCCTGCCGATCAAGCATGGTGAAGGGCGCTATGTGGCGCCGCAGGGGCACCTCGCCGAGATGGAAGAACGCGGACAGGTGCTGTTGCGCTATGTGAATCGTTCCGGCGCCGAGGACGACAGAGTCAACCCCAATGGATCGATTCACGCGATTGCCGGCGTGGCCAATGAACGCTTCAACATCTTTGGCTTGATGCCTCATCCCGAGCACGCCGTCGAGAAAATGCTGGGTGGCGAGGACGGCCTGAAAATTTTCCACTCGATTATCGAGAGTGCCGGATGAATCAACGGCCAGTGGCGCTCCCAGGTGAGCCCACCGTCAATCTCGAGCAGGCGCGCGCGCACGGCCTTAGCGCGGACGAATACGCCGCCATCGAACGCCATCTCGGGCGCACGCCAACTTTCACCGAGTTGGGCGTATTCTCGGTGATGTGGTCCGAGCATTGTTCCTACAAATCCTCGCGCAAGTATCTGAAACTGCTGCCGATGCGCGGTGCGCGCGTGGTTGGAGGCCCCGGCGAAAATGCCGGCGCACTCGACATCGGTGATGGCTGGGTGGCGGTATTCAAAATCGAAAGCCACAACCATCCTTCGTTCGTCGAGCCTTACCAGGGCGCCGCGACCGGGGTGGGCGGGATTCTGCGCGACATCTTCACGATGGGCGCGCGGCCGATCGCGAGCATGAATTCCCTCAAATTCGGTTCATTCGATCATCCGCGCACGCGCTATCTGTTGAGCGGAGTGGTCGGCGGCATCGGCGGCTACGGCAATTGCGTGGGCGTGCCGACGGTGGCCGGCGAGGTGATGTTCGACGAGGGCTACAACGGCAATATCCTGGTAAACGCGTTTTGCCTCGGCATCGCCCGGCGCGAAAATCTTCAGAGTGCGCGCGCACGCGGCATCGGCAATCCGGTCCTTTACGTTGGCTCGGCCACCGGCCGCGACGGCATTCATGGCGCCAGCTTGTTGGCTTCAGCGGAATTTGACAACGCAAGCGAAGCCAAGCGGCCGACCGTACAAGTTGGCGACCCGTTTACGGAAAAGCTGCTGATCGAAGCTTGCTTGGAAGCGATGGCCACCGGCGCTATCGTCGCCATTCAGGATATGGGCGCGGCCGGTCTCACCTCATCGTCCAGCGAGATGGCGGGGCGCGCCGGCCTGGGGATCGAGCTTGACCTGGATCACGTACCGTTGCGGGAGCCAGGTCTGACACCCTACGAAATTCTACTATCCGAATCGCAGGAGCGGATGTTGATTGTGGCCGAGCGTGGGCGCGAGGCCGAACTTATGGCGGTGTTTGAAAAGTGGGACTTGCACGCCGTCGTGATCGGAAAGATTACCGCCGATGGCCGCTGGCGCGCGCGCGCCGATGGACGGCTCGTGGCTGATATTCCGGTTGCCGCGCTGACCGAAGAGGCCCCGGCCTATCAACGTCCAGCCCATCCGGCCTCCGCCGCTCGGCCCCGTACGCCCTCTATGGTTTCCCGGCCGACGGCCGGCGTAGCGTTGCGCACGCTGCTGTCGAGGCCGAATATCGCTTCAAAAAAATGGGTTTTTCGGCAATACGATTGGATGGTGCAAAGCAACACCGTCGTCGGCCCCGGCAGTGACGCCGCAGTGTTGCGGCTCAAGGGTACGCGGCGCGGGCTCGCACTGAGCGTTGATTCCAATCCACGCGCATGCCAGCTCGACTCATATATCGGCACCGTGATGGCGGTATGCGAAGCGGCCCGCAATGTCGCGTGTGCCGGCGCTCGCCCGGCCGGTATCAGCAATTGCCTCAATTACGGAAATCCCGAACGACCCGAAATCATGTGGCAGTTTATCCGCGGAGTCGAAGGATTGCGTGACGCCGCGCTCGCTTTCGACACGCCGGTGATTAGCGGCAACGTCAGTTTTTACAACGAAACCGAGGGGCGTGCGATCGCACCAACCCCGGTTATCGCGATGGTCGGCATACTCTCCGATGTTACCTGTCATTTGAAGCAACACTTCAGCTTTCCGGATGATCTGATCATCCGCGTACGCACGGCGCCGCCGTCGTTGGTGGGAAGTGAATACGCCGCTTTGTTTGGCGGTGATTTCGGCGAGCTGGCGCCGGTGAATTTGGCGCGCGAGCGGCGCTTGCTCGAAGGCTTGGTTGAATGTGCGCAACAGCGCTTGATAAGATCGGCGCATGATGTGGCCGAGGGTGGTCTGGCGGTCGCGATTGCCGAAGCCTGTTTCAATCCGGACCGTCTGACAGGGGCGCAGCTTGAGCTCGGCGAGATCCCGCCACACGAACTCTTCGGCGAAGGCCCTTCAACCGTGGTGCTCTCGGCCGCGCCAGGAAATCTTCAAGCGATACGTGAAGTTTTTTCATCACTTGAGGTAAGTGCGATCGGCCGTGTGATCGCACATGCCGTAATTGAAACCGGCGGCGCGTTCAACGATGAAACGGGCGAGCTGAAACGTCTCTATGACGAGGCATTGCCCCAAAGGATCGGCGCATAATGATCGATTCAGAATCAGGTGAAGTGCTCGCATTCGAAGAAGCGAAACTCGACAGCTTTCACGAAGAGTGCGGCGTCTTCGGCGTATGGGGTCATCCCGAGGCGGCCAACCTGGTCTACCTGGGACTGTACGCCCTGCAGCATCGAGGCCAGGAATCCGCCGGCATCGTATCCTCCAATGGCAAGTCCCTGATTTCCCATCGCGGGATGGGGTTGGTGGCGGACATTTTCAACGGCGACGTGATCGGACGCCTGGAAGGAACCGCCGCGATCGGGCATAACCGCTATTCGACTACGGGAGCGAATACGCTCAAGAACTGCCAGCCGTTGGTGGTCGAGTACGCCAGTGGCGGGCTGGCGCTGGCGCACAATGGTAACCTGGTCAATTTTCGCGAGTTACGTGAACGGCTGGAGGCGAACGGTTCGATTTTCCAGTCGTCTTCCGACAGCGAGTTGATCATTCATCTGATTGCCAATGTGCAGGCGGTGGATTTACCGACCCGGGCGGCGCAGGCGCTGGTGCAGGTGCGCGGTGCGTATTCGCTCGTAATCTTGACCGAGCAGGCGATGATCGCGGTGCGCGATCCGTTCGGCTTTCGCCCCCTGGTGATCGGCAAGCTCAACGACGCCACCATCGTGGCCTCCGAGACCTGCGCGCTTGACCTGGTGCGCGCGGAATACGTGCGCGAGGTCGAACCCGGCGAGATGCTCGTGATTACGGATGACGGTATGCGCTCGCTTCGACCGTTCGCGCCGATGCCGTCGAAGCGCTGCATCTTCGAATATGTCTATTTTGCGCGCCCCGACAGTCTGCTTTACGGCCGCAACGTCTACCAGGTGCGCAAACAGCAGGGGAGGGCGCTGGCGCGCGAATGTCCGGCCCAGGCCGACATCGTCGTTCCGGTGCCCGATTCGGGCAACGCGGCGGCCCTTGGCTATGCCGAGGAATCGGGGCTGCCGTTTGAGATGGCGCTGGTGCGCAGTCACTACGTTGGCCGCACCTTCATTGAACCGCGTGAGTCGATTCGACATTTTGGTGTCAAGATAAAATTTAATCCGGTCGCTCATCTGCTCAATGGCAAACGCATCGTGCTGGTCGAGGACTCCCTGGTGCGCGGCATCACCTTGCGCAAGGTGATTCCAATGCTGCGGCAGGCGGGCGCGCGCGAGGTGCACATGCGGATTGCCGCGCCGCCGACGCGCCATCCGTGTTTTTACGGCATCGATACACCGACCTCTGAGGAGCTGTACGCGTCAGGTCATTCAGTCGACGAGATTCGCCGCTATATCACCGCCGATTCGCTTGGCTATCTGAGTTGGGACGGGCTCTATTCGTTCATGGGTGAGGCGCGCGAAGGGTTCTGCGACGCCTGCTTTACCGGCAATTATCCGTTGGAGATTCCACGCGATCAGACGCCCCATCAGTTGCATCTGTTTGACGCCGCCGAACATGCCAGCGACGCCATGCGGCGCTGATCACCGCTGGCATTTGCCCATTCTAGTGGATTTCGTCTACGTTACGCCGCATGATGAAACAGCGAGCGGTAACGCTGACTTGCCTACTGGCTTCGATCGGATTGGTTGCACTCGCCATTACCGCCCCGGTTGCGCGAGCCGCTGACGTTTCCAGCACCGACGCTTCCGGGCTGGCCAAAAGCGACAATGGCTTTGGTTTTCGTCTGTTGGGGGCTCTGCTCGGTGATCAGACTACCGGCAATGTCATAATTTCTCCGTTCAGTGTCGCGCAGGCGCTGACCATGACGTACAACGGCGCCCGCGGCACGACCGAGACCGCGATGGCGCGGACGCTCGGGCTCGAGAGTCAGCGACACGGGCGCAGCGCAGGCGCACAGGGCACTGGCCACCGTGAATCACTGAGTGTCGCCAATCGCCAATTGCTCGATGAGCTGAAGCGGGCTGATCCGAAGGTGCAGCTTGCGATCGCCAATGCTCTATGGATTAAAAAGACCTTCGCTATCCGTCCGGCCTTCGTGCGAGAGAATCAAGAATTTTACGACGCCACCGTCCAGAAGCTCGATTTCGCGAGTGATCCGGGGCCAGCCGCGGAAATAATCAACACGTGGGTCAACCGCAACACGCATGGCAAGATTCCCACGATTGTGGAAGGGTTGCATCGCGATACCACGCTGGTGCTGACTGACGCCGTTTACTTCAAAGGCCGCTGGAGCGACCAATTCAACCCTCGCGTCACCGCTCCGCGTCCGTTTCACTTAGCTGGCGGGAAAACCGAGTCGATTCCAATGATGGCGCGCACGAGCTCCTATCTATATCTGGAAAATCAGGAACTTCAGGCGATCCGACTGCCTTATGGCAATGGGCGGCTCGCGATGTACGTGCTTTTGCCTCGCAAAGCCGATGGAGTGGCGGAGTTGGCGCAATCACTCGACGAAAACAAGTGGGATCGCTTGATCAACAGTCTGGATGAGGATGAAGGCACGATCATACTGCCGAAGTTCGAATTGAAATACGGGGAACTGCTCAATGGCGCCTTGAAAGCGATCGGCATGGGCGTCGCTTTCGAGCCCGGCAAGGCGGATTTCTCCGGCATTTCAGCGGACCGGCGAGTCTATATCAGCGATGTCCAACACAAGACTTACGTGAAGGTGGATGAGGAGGGCACCGAGGCCGCCGCCGCTACTTCAGTAACCGCGCGTGCCACGGCAATGGTCAGGCCGGCCAAGCCGCCGTTCAAGATGATCGTCGATCATCCCTTCTGCTTTGTTATCGCCGAACGCGACACCGGGGCAATTCTTTTCGTCGGAGTGGTGCACAATCCGGCCGGCCGCTAAGGAACCTCTGCACAAGGCTTAATCTGTCATTCGAGCGCAGCGAGGAATCCCGGATCTTTCTGATTCTGCTGGCTGTTTACCGGGATTCTTCACTTCGCAGACTCCGTTCAGAATGACAACAGTGTTTTGTGCAGAGCTTTCCTAATGGCTCCGAATGACGAAAAAGGTGCGACGTGCTGGCTACCTGCGGGCTGCACGATCAAAAAAACCACAGACTCTCAGGTTGGCGGCTTGAGGCTGGGTCAACTATTTCCAGGAAAACACATTGGACAGTCAGCCTTACTGCTCGGCGTAGGCGACGTCGCGAACAAACTCGGGCAGCGGTGTTTGCGCCACCAGGATCGAAACGAAATGGCCGGTGGGGTAGAAAGTCAGGCAGATGCTATAGCCTTTGTACTGATAAAAGGCGTGCATCCCGAGCCATTGCTCGGCGTCTTGCGGCGCCGACAGGCTGGCGTCGCGAAAGCAGATGCTCAAGATGGTGCCGCCGCCCTGATAAAGCGTGTAAGTGACCGGGCGCCCGTCGGCCAGATGATCCAAACGGCCGCCGGCTAGCTGATAACCTGCGCTTTCGAAATTGAAGAGCGTGCCCGGCATCTTGCTATCGCGATAGGACTGGGCAATATCGTCGAACTCCTCCGACACCGGGATGACGTTATCCTTCGGTACCACCGAGGCGTAATACGGTCCGTTCACCTCGTCAGCGGCATCGGGCACGTTTGGATAAAACGAGTACTCGAAAATGCGATACTTGCTGATGGCGAGGTCGAACTCGGCGATCGCTCGTGATTTTGCGGAGCCATTGGTCCGTGCCAGCGGCATCGCGAACAGTGCCACGATGAGTACTGCGGCGATAGCACCGACAGCCGGTGCCCAGGCGCGAGGGTTACGCAAGGCGCGACGAACAGGTCCGCGGGTCACCGCGAGCGGGCGATGGATATGCGACAGCGGGCCACGCAATTGCCTGGCCGACGCGCGCGTGAAAGAACTACCCGCCGTGGCGTCAGCTAACACTCCGCGAATACTGGCGCGCACCGCGGCCGGCGCCTTGATAATGCCGGCATGCTCGCGCACCATCGCCTTGAGCGCACACTCGTCGGTCCAGCATGCGCGACAGGCGGCGCAGATGGCAATGTGTTGCTCGGCCGCGCGTCGCTCGCGTGGGTCCAACTGACCGTCGGCGTGCGGCGTCAGGAATTCACTGCAATATTGGCGGCATTCCACAGTCACCATCCCCGCCGATGCGTAAGCGTATGCTCGACTTCCCCCACCCGCACCCTGACCGTCTAGTGTGTTGCTATTGCGCGATCGGGGCGGTGTCAAGTACCCGTTTTACGTCGCGGAAAGGCAAACGCGCGCAGCATTTCGCGTAACAGGGCGCGTCCACGTGAGACGCGCGATTTGATTGTGCCGATCGGAACCGAAAGTATCGTCGCGGCTTCCTGGTAATCGAGTTCCTGTACATCGATGAGCAAAAGCGCCTCGCGAAAATCCGCGGGCAGCGCCGCCAGCGCGGCCTCGATTTGCCGCCCGAGCATTCGATCTAACAACAGGCTTTCGGGATTCGCTGAGCGGCCGTCCAGCAGGCTTTGAGTTTCCAATTCGCGCTCAAACTCCGCGCCGCTCGCGGCGACCTGCTCAAGCGCGGCGCGTCTGTAGCTATTGCGGAAATTATTGTAAAGGATGGTGAGTAACCACGCCCGGCAATTCGTGCCCGGGCGGAATTGGTGGAAAAAACGATACGCGCGCAGGACGGTTTCCTGAAGTAGATCCTTGGCGTCGTCGGGATTGCGGGACAACCGCAGGGCGGCGGTGTACAAGGCGTCCAGATGGGGCAACGCAAGCTCCTCGAAGAGGAGACGGCGGTCCCTGGCGATGGCCCTTTTTAGCGCCATGTGCTACCCACTTAAACCATAGCATCCGCACCAACATGAAACCTAACCGGCGCATATAGGTGGCCGTGGCCTGTGTGTGACGAATAATAGTCAGGGTAATAATACCGACGTAGCAAGATAAGCGGGATTACCGGAGCATGATGGAGTGAAGCGCATCCGGTGGATGGTGATTGCCGAACTGGCGCGCGACTGCAAGCGGTTTATCCATGCCGCGCCATCGGGTTGTGTAAAAATAAAAGGAGTGGGGGCGTGAACAAGGCTAATCTCGCGGGCGCGATGCTGGCAACGGCGATCGGACTGATGTTTATCGCGCAACCGGTATTTGCGACTGATTCCGGTAAGGCTGCGAATACCACGCAAGTCAAATGTATCGGCGGGAATAGTTGTTAGGAGCAGAGTTCGTGCCAAAGTGCCAACAACAGTTGTAAGGGTCAAAGTTCCTGCAGGGGCAAAGGCTGGGTCATGACGTCGAGTGCCAAGGAATGTGAAGGGCAAGGTGGCCGCGTCGCTGGTCCCATCAAAGTGTAGGGAAATTCCGCGTGCAAGTGGATGAAGCGTTTCGATCAGCCTGCCCTCGGGTTTGGCGTCGCCGGCCGCACTACGGGTACGTGCTGTCGATCGGCTCGACGGATCCGCTCAATCGCGAGTACCTGCGCAATTTAGCTGGATTGGCGAAGCGATTTGAACGGGCGTGGCTTTCGGATCATCTATGCTGGACGGGAGTCGGCGGTCACAACCTGCACGACCTGATGCCGCTGCCATACACTGACGAAGTGATCATGCACGTGGCACGGCGGGTGCGCGCGGTCTCCGGCGGCGAACAGTGGAGGCAACCGGAACACTGCGGCGAAACGGTGCTGGTGTGGCGGACCAACGAGAACGTGAGCTATCGGCGAATCGACACGGCGGAGTGCCGCGCCCTTCGTGCCGCGGCTGACGGGGCGACTTTCGCGGCGATGTGCCAGGCGGCGGCGGCGCTTCACGCCGACGCCGACCCTGCCGCGACCATCAATGCAATGCTGGCGCAATGGCTGGACGGCGTGCTGGTACGGGATTGACCGACGAAGTGCCGCCACGGGAAAGGCGGTAATTCTTGCCGGCAATGGCTTCGTTCGTCACGGCAAAGTAGGCTCTGTCATAATGATGGACTGTCGGCGTCGGGAGCGGCGGTTGCGATTTTTTCCAGAGCGGCTTGCGGAGATTCGGGCGAGATTCAAAAATTTCCCACGTTGATCGCCAGGGCCGGCGCCGGTGATCGAAAGCGGATGGGACAGTGAGTGCGGGGAAGATTCAAGTCCATCAGGTAAGCACTCGCGAGGGCTTCGAGCGGTTCGCGCGCCTGCCGTTCAAAATTTACGGGGAACGCCGGGCGTGGTGGCCGCCCGATGTGCAAAACGAGATTGATCTGCTGTCCGGACGCGCGCTCATAACCAGTTATCTGGACCTGGCGCCATTTTACGTGATGCGCGATTCCACGATTTTGGCGCGTGCGAGTGCGGTCGTGAACCATCGTTACAATGAGCACTGGAACGAAAAAATCGGCCAGCTTATCCATTTCGAAGCGATGGCGGGGGAAGACGCGGCCGTCGCGGCGTTGCTCGACGAGGTGATCGAGTGGCTCGGCCGGCGCGGGATGAAGGCGGTACGCACGGGTTTCGCGGCTTTTCTCGATTACCCCTACGCCATCGACAATTACGATGAATTGCCCTCGTTTCTGCTGCGCGGCAACCCGGATTTTTATCACCGCTATTTCAAGAACTCGGGCTTTGTTACGGAAAAGGGCCAGGTCGACTATACTGCGGCGTTGACCCCCGAAATCCTCGAACGTTACCGCCAGATGGTCGAAGCGGCGCATCAGGCGGGCGTGACGATCAGGAGCTGGCGCGAATTCGGCTTTCTCGCCGCGATTGACGCGTGGACCGAGATCACCAACGCAGCCTTTGCCAGTCATTGGGGATGGAATCCGATCTCACGCGCGGAGGTCCGTCCCATGCTGACGCCGCTTGGAGCAACTGCCGTGGCCGACCTCTCGATCATTGCCAGTATCGGCGCGGACGCGGTCGGCGCGGTATTTTCCGTGCCGGATTTCAGTGACTCGCTGGCCACTATCAGGGCGGGCGTGAAGCTCAACCCCGCACGCGGCGGCGGTACCCGCGGGGCGCTGGTCAACGTCGGCGTGATCGAAGCCGCACGTTCACGCGGAGTGGCGCGTGCGATGGCGGCGCGCTCATTTCTGACCATGGCGCGCAATTCAATGAGCTATGCAGGCTACACCCTGGTGCTCGACGACAATTGGCCGTCGCGCCGCACTGCGGAAAGTCTCGGCGCGCACGTGACCGGCAATTTCGTCAGTTATCGCCGCGAACTCTGAGCGCGGGCTTAATCAGCACATTAACTTGAGCTGCGTGGGCAAGCGTACCGCTGGCCCGACGAATCATTCAAGGCGCACGACCGTCACTTCCACCTCCGCCTCGCCGGTTTCGATATAGGCTTGAATCTCATTCGCAATCCGCGTCAATTCCTCGCCATCTGGGCGCCATTCGCGCGAATCACGCAGGACGCCACGGCGCGAGGCCAGACGCACCGAGATGACGTGTATAGGAGACTGGGCTTCGTTCAGGAAGCGCAGGATCTCGGCGAGATTCGACCTCGCACGGCGATTACGAATGACCAGAACCGCACCTGGCATGGCCCACCCCTCCATTCCAGTGCCGGCAAACCATTGGTTTCCAGCGTAACTTTGCAGCTTTGTGTTCAGCAAATGGACGCTTGGCAAAATGCAGCCAAGTATGCGTCGCACGTGAAGCGGAGTTCTGCCATTATTTGATTTCGGTTGTCAATCTGTAGCTGATCACGCCAGGATGCGAAGTCTTACAAAAGGAATTAACTCGGATTGCGGCAATTGCGTTTGCGAATGGGAGAGCGTAAACGACGGCCTCGTTGCCCAAGCAGCTGGGGCCTCCACGTTCTGAACGGAGTCCACCATTAGCGTAGCCGCAGGCGGAGCGAGCACACCAGGCGGAGCCAAGCGGAGCCGAGCGCATTAGCGAAGCCGAAGGCTTCGCTAATGCGCTCGGAATGACAGAAAAGCAAAATCTTCACACGCTCTCAGAATGACACGGGCGCTTGCGCAGAGTCTTCCTTAGCGCATGATCTCGTTGAGTCCGCTCGGCGTCGAGTACTTGGCGATATCGTTGAACTGCTTCGGCGCCTGCTGGTTCAGATAGAATGCGCGGCCGTCGGCGGGATCGATGAAATAGGTTGCGTGCTTGTCCCTAACGTTCCACACGGCTTCAAATTGGGAGTAGTTGGAATCGACGGGCCCGATTTGAGGAGCGTCCAGTGTATGCGGGAATATTGCCGTGATCTTCCACAGCCGCATTTTGGAATCGTATAGCTCTTCCCACAGCGCGGCATTGAATTGTTTATCGATATACATGATGCGCTTGCCATAACAATAACCTGCGGCCATCGACGGAATCTTGCGCACATCGATCACATCGACATCGCGAAGCTGCCATTTGCCCCATGACGGCTTGGGCCACCCCAGCGGCATGTCGAAGCCGTCCGGAAACTCGGTCTTGGGCATTTCGTAGCCGGTCAGCGCGAGAATCTTCCGTTCACCGAGAAAGGCCGCCTGGAACTGTCCGATGACACCATTGAAGCCAAAACGGTAGTCGTCGTAAGTGACGTCGCTGCCTCCTGACGGGCTGCAGCGCGCCTCCGCCGAGACCGGCTGATAACGGCGCAACGCCGGTAGAAAGACGTAATTATCCTGGTCCTTGGTAACGTCATTGTAGGCAATCGAAAGACTGGCGGTGTATTTCAGGTTTTCGGGTGCCACAGTCATCACCCATTCGGTCAGGTATTCGCCATTCGTGCCAGGAGCGTCGGCCGGGATGCCGGGATCGGTATTGTAACTGAGCTGGCGGCTGACGATCTGGACGTCACTGCAACTGATGTTTTCATATTGGTTTTGCAAGCATATCGCTCCGTATGTATTGACCGACAAGTGTGGCATATAGCGGAACCATAGATTAGCCAGAATCTCCCATCCCTTGTCATCGCCCGACGGGTTTGGAAATGGTTGTCCGCCGTGATAGCCGACGAGATCAGCCTCACCGCCGCGTTGATGTACGAGCCTCACCTGTGAGGAATATCTCTCGGTTGCCGACCTATAGCCATTGGGCAGCGGATGGATGATCGTCGGACCAACCTTGATCTCCACGTCCGGCGGCATCTTCCAGAAGTACTTGCCCTCAAATAGCGCGACCATGCCGTCGGGCATGAAACGCTTGTACCGCTGCCAGTTTTGCATCGTGATGACAGTTCCGACAGGAATCGTATCCGGCGTATGATTCAACGATAACGCTGATGAGGATGGCGCTGCGGCTTGCGAAGCAGCCAAAGTGGCCGGTGCGCCGATCGGCGCCGCCAAAAGGACCAGGGAGAAGAATCCGATAAGCGCTTCCGTTGTTCTCAACTTCGACTCCTCGATTCGAATCTTCAGTGGTGCGACACCTCTTTTTACAACCCCCCACGTAACAGATTGTGAAGGATCCGTTGATTGGGGAATTTTTCTGTTCTGGAGCGACAACGCTCGGAATATTTGAACTCAGCCGGAATTTTCGTTTTGAGCCCTCTGATCGGCAGAGTCGTACCGCGAATGAGCACCATAACCCAAGTTTCGGAGGAGTGGGGGGTCTCCACGAATCGCGCCTTAAACTGCAAGTGAACGCGTGCGGTCAGCGAGTGAGCGGAAGGCCGTTGCTTCGGTTTGCAATCGCGGCGGGGTTGCGCGCGGCGGATGGCTCGAATAGTTGAAAGAGGACCAAGGATTCAAAATACGATCTGATGAAAAATAAACTTCCGAGACTAGGCTTTCTGATCGCGGCCGCGGTGCTGCTGACGACCATGGGGGCGTGTCAGGGTGCCAAAGCTAATCAGGTCGCGAAGGATGGATTACCCGTGCGCAATACCGGCCATTATGCAACGCTCGACACCGACAAGGGGACGATCGTGATCGAGCTGTATCCGAAAGTCGCGCCCAAGACCGTCGCCAATTTTGAAAAGCTTTCAAAAGACGGCTTTTATAACGGGCTGACCTTTCATCGAGTCGAGCCTGGCTTCGTCGTGCAGGGCGGCGACCCGAAAGGCAACGGCACTGGCGGGCCGGGCTACGATTTGCCGGCGGAAATCGATCCCAACGAGCATCACCTGCGCGGCACCGTCGCGATGGCGCGGCTGGGTGATAACGTTAATCCGGAACGCCGCTCCAGTGGCAGCCAGTTTTACATCTGCCTTGCGCCGGCGCCCTTTCTCGACAAGCAGTACACCATCTTTGGGGGCGTGGTCGAAGGCATGGACGTGGTCGACAAAATCAGGGTCGGCGATCATATCAAGAAGATCACGCTCAGCTCGGAGCTACCCAAGCAAAGCGGGCTATGAGCATTTCAGGAAGCGGGCACCCACCGGGGCCCTACTTCACGGTCGATCTCCATCTGCATACCAATCGCGGCAGCGCGGACTCCAATCTTTCGCCCGCCGCATTGATCGCGCGCGCCCAGGCGATCGGAATCGGCGCCGTATGCATTACCGAGCACGATAATGTCTGGGATTTGAGGGAACTTTCCGCGCAGGCGATGCCGGCGGAGGTGGTGTTCCTGCGCGGCATGGAAGTCACCACGGAGATGGGCCACATTGGCGTGTTCGGTTTGAGCGAATACGTCAGCGGCATTTACAAACTGCGCGAATTGCGCAAAGTGGTGGATCGATTCGGCGGCCTCATGGTCGCCAATCATCCGTTCCGTTATAAGCTCGACCCCCGCTTCTCCTTTATAAACCCCGATCACGAACCTATTGACCAATCGCATCCGGAACATGCAGCGACGCTGGAAATTTTTGAGGTATGCGACGCCATTGAAGTTCTCAACGGCGCCTGCTCCGAGGAAGAAAACCTGTTCGCCTTGAAGGTGGCACGCCTAATCGGCAAACCGACGGTGGCCGGTTCCGATTCCCATTCGGCCAACTCGGTGGGATGCGTAACCACGCTCTTGCCCCAGCGGGTGCGCGATGAGCGCGAGCTTATCGAAAGCATCAAGGCCGGTGACGCATACGCTGGGCGCGGCTTGCTGAGCGGCGCCGTAACACGCTTCGAATTGCCGGATTGAACTTAATCCCACGTTCTGCGGGCAGTTGGCAGAAAACCCGAATCTATAACGAAGCCCTCAGGCATAATCGAAACCCCCAGTCTCAAAGGCTCGATGCAAGGACTTTCTATTATTTCTGTCGGCATACAGATCAACACGCCGCTGACTGTGACTTCCTCGACAGGCATCGAGTCGTCTAAGGCGCGCGCTATAGTCTTCACGGCTCTTGTTCCCAACGTTGCCATATGACTTCCTGTTTGATGACTTCTTGCGGACCCACCGGTGTGTTAATACTCAATTTTTGCAGGCCAAGGTCAGTCAAAAACACGTCGGTGCGATAAGCAGATTCTATGTAAATGGAAGCGATTTTGTCGAGCCTTATCCTTGCCGCCGCGCTTGCGGCGCCGACCGCTGATGTTCCCTTGTCCAGTTCGTGCAGAGCGCTAAATGGCTCTGTGAGCTTGAGAGCTGAGGCGTACTCCAAATAGAGTTGCCACATAGCCAGCTCCAAGTCCGCTGGCGCTAGATTGACCTTCAAGTTAAGATCCTCTTTAGCCTCCTTACGATTGATAGGATGGCCATGAAAGAACAAGTTCGACTTTAAGTTTTCGATGATTGTGTCAATTTCATGGTCTAGCTTCGCCTCCATATGCGTATGAAGCAGTTTACGGGCCATCAGACGGGATTGGTTGTGAGACCGCTGCACATTTCCCAAAGCCAGCGGATGTATTTTCTCGGTCAATGCCACTAACGATTGCACGAGTTCGTCTTCATGCGTAATTCCGACCTCTTCCTTCACTAGCCGAAAGTACGCCGTTACGTCTTCTACGCTGATTGGTATGGGGAGACCCGGAGTTTGAGGATTGGCGGGGTTGAATTGGTTCGCTACCGATGGATCGATTGGACCGAGACATCCCATGCGGTGCATGACAATTTCGTCGGCGCCCAAAGCGATGAGGGTCGCGGCGCTGAATGCGCGATGTGGAACAAGAACGGCGAAGTTCTTCGTATATTCTCGAATGAGGCTAACGATCCGCCAAGGGACGGTTCCTGAACCGCCATTACTATGGATGAACAGGTCAACTCCGTTCTTGGCCTTTCCAGCGCCGGCTTCCAAGTGCTCATAGAAGAGCGGAAGGACATCGTCCGCTATCTGCATTTCGAAATTTGTTCGCGTGGATGTCACATAACTGACAATCAGACGACCACCCCGCGATTCTTCCAGCTTCTCTATCAGCTCAACGCGACCGTCTCTCGCCATGCGCCGCCGCCCCGTTCTATCGTGAATCGCTCAAGATTCAAGATTTCATACGTGGTATCACGCCAAGGCGCTTAGGTATAGGCCAGCGTTTTTAGCCCGCTGACGCTCATATCGTTTCACTACGAGCGCCAAAAAATAGGCTGAAATTTTTCACCCAATAAATACCGGCGGACTGCCTTCACGTCATGAGTCTCTCTAGAGGCGGTACCTGTCTGCCGACTAATGTATGTGTTAGCGCTAGCGCACCGCATGGCCATGGCAGCATCATTTCGATCTCAATGCGAGGTGAACCGATGGAAGCGCTGCTAATCCACAATTGCAC
>JBOHWL010000238.1:0-9079 GCA_050736615.1 Binataceae bacterium (SeqCode)
CGGCAGTATCGCGGAAAATCGCTATTTGACCATGGCCGCTGGATTAACTAATCAACCGTCTATGCTCTCGGATCATTCGGAAGGTTGCGGTCCGTAAACGCGATCGTCATCCCGAACGCCTGCGCGCCCCCGAGCACGATGGAACTCGCGCCGTCCGGCTCCGGTCTCAGCCCCTTCGACTGCAAAAATTCCGCCGCTTGCTCCAACGCCCGTGTCTTGAATACCAGCGCGTAAATCCCTTCACCATTACGTTCGATTTCGCGCCCTTCCGGAGTGTCGATGGCAAGCGGCTGCGCAAGTTCGATTACGGTATCGTCACCGATGGCGACGAAGGCGCTGCGTGAGCGTCCCGGCCGCTCTGCTTCATGGATCAGCCTGCCCCCGAGAATGTCACAGTAAAGCCGTTTGCCGCCGGGCAGGTCCCTGAGGACGACCGTGATATGGGAGGAGCGTTCGATTCCCAATGGATGGCGTTCACGCCAGAAGCTGCCGGACCAAGCGGGCTGCAAACGCGGGTCGATCGTGTAATTGCCTACCAGCGCGAATTCAAGTTGGCCGCTGGTTTCCTTGGGATGAGTCCAAATCGCGGCGGCCGGATTGGGCGGCTTAATTTGCCTGCCTACCAGGTTGAACAGGCGCAATCCTTCGCCATCGAGCCGCGAAGCAAGTCCGCCCACGTCATCCACATACCAGGCGATCGAATGAAAATGTTGACCGAAGCGGTCATGAAATTTCTTGACCGACTGATTGCGCAGCTCGGGCACCCGTGCCGGCATCATCGGCTCCATGACGACGTCACCAATCGCGATGAGCGAAGCTTCGCGTCCGGCCAGCTTTTCATAACCGCGATAAAACCGCGTGACGGAAAAAACCTCGTCGTACCATCGATCAACCGCGTCGAGATCGTCGACCACGTGGGTCAAATGAAAAAGCTTACCGATTTTGAACATAGACGCCTCCTTTATCGGCTAAATACGCCGGCCACGACCATGCCGACGACTTGGAACAGTGGTTTGACGGTATCGCGACGCGCATTATAGTCTGCGAAAGCGTCTGAAAGTCAAAAGTGCGAGAGGGAGCGATAATCATGAATCGCGACTTTGAATTTACCCAACTGCTGCGCGCCTATCGCGCCGGAATCATTTCCGAACAGGCGTTCGAATCCGCAATGGCAGCGCTTGAGAGCGGCAACGGCAAGAGCAACGGCGCGCGGGGATTCCGCGCGATGGGCACGACTTACGACAGTGAGCGCGACGCGGTGGCGGCGATGCTCGATCGTTTTCGCGCGGGCGAGGCCAATGGCGAGGCGGCCTTCCGGGGCTGGCTAGAACATTGCTCCACGGATTGTATTCGCAGTGGGCTTCGCATGATCGCCGAACGCGAGGGTTATCATGCCCGCGTGTTCGAGTGCCGCATGCGCGACCTCGGGCTCGAATGTAAGGCGGCAGTTACTGAAGCCAGCCGCAAAATTACCGAATACCTGAGCGACGCCAACAACTCGGATAAGCGGAAACTCCTCTATATCGCCTCGCTCGCGCCAGACCCCGAAGCTTTTTTCAAGCCGGTTCGCGAATTCGGCGAAAACCTCAAGGACGACCTCGAAAGCAAGGAACTCTTTAAGCTGTATATCCAGGACGAGCTCTCGAGTGCGCGATGGCTCCTCGACGTATGCGCGGTGCTCAACAGTCCGGCTGAAGCCGCTTCCTTTCAGGCCAGCGCGAGTTCAGCCGAATCGCTGCTTTAGGGCCTGAAGTTTTGCGAGCGAAGCACGGACACTCCGTCCGCGCTTCGCTTTTTTAGAGGAGTTAACGCATGATTTGCATCAGTCCGGAGGGGCTGCCGTACTTTACCCCATTGAGGTACTGTTTCGGAACCTGGCTATCCAGGTAATGGCTTCGCTTATTCTTGTTACCCCAACTGCTCCAGATGGTTTCATGGGTATTCTGCAGGTCCCACGCCATCGCGGCGATACCAACCCAAGTGCTCTTCATGCCGGCCCCCGGACCATACGCGTTTTCATAGGCGAAGGCTTTCCAGAGCTTATGATTGGAGTCGAAATTGTCATTCCAGAAGGTCGACCAGACTTCGCGGTCCAGATACATCACGCGATCGCCGTAGCAATAGCCGGAAGCTTCGCTCGGAATGCGATGGACGTCGATGACCGAGACCGGCCGGATTTGCCATTTTCCCCAGTCTGGCTTGGGAAAACCCAGCGGCATGGAGTAATCGTGTGGGAAGTCCCAACCCGCTTTCATCGCCGGGGCGAGCAGTTCAACCTCGTCCCGATCACTGAGCCAATCCGCAGTGTAGATTGACGTGCTGCCGTTAAACCCGTTGAGCTTGGCGTCGTCATTGGTCCAGTCGCTGCCAAAAATCGGGGCGCAGCGAGCGGAGGACGAAAGCCGCAGGGAGCGGCGCAGGGCTGGCACAAACACGTACTGATCAGGAAACGGATGCGCCTCCATGTCTTTGTAAAACAGCGCCAGCGAGGCCGTATAGCGCGCCTGCTCCGGACTTTCCTCCATGAACCATTCCGTGTACCAGGTGCCGGGCGCGTATGTTTCATTCACCGGGACGCCGGGGTCGGTATTGTAGCCGCTTTGCCGGTAAACCAGGCTGAACGTGTCCCGCGAAATATTATGGAACCGATCCTGAAACCAGATCGAACCCTTGTTATCAGGAGTGCTCACGACGATCGCTGGAGTATAGGCGAAGAACACGTTGGCGAGCATCTTGTAACCCTTATAGGGGTCCTGTGGATTCGGAAAAGGTATTCCGCCCTGGTAATTGTCGATTTGGTAATGACCGTTGGGCAGATGCTCGACGCGATCCTGCGCTCCATATTTTTCCGTTGCCGCGAGAAAGGTTTGAGGCAGGTTATGGTGTGTAACCGGGCCAATATCCATCTCGACATCCTGCGGCATCTTCCATTGATATTTGCCCTCAAACAGCATCACCATGCCGAATGGCATAAATTGCTTGTACTGCCGCCAATTTGACTGCGTGATTTTGGTTCCCGACGCCGGCACTGGCCCTTGCTTCTCAGTCGATTTCAGAAATTGCTGCAAATCCGTGATATCGGTGCTCGATTGCGCCCGACCGATCGTCGGCAGCGCCATCAGCGCGCACACGAGCAACGCAGTCACCCAGGTCTTCATGAAAACACTCCTCCCAATTGAATTACGAGTGAACGAACCACAAATCACCACTAACTAACCGGCGTCCCACCAAAAAATTGGTGAAGCCGGTCGAAATTCGGCGGTTATCCGTATCCGTAACGCGCGCGAAGGATCCTGCGGAACAACCTGCTCAGACGAAACTGCTTTGAAAATACCTCCCCGGGGAGACGCTGAATAGCCTCAACAAGACTCGCCGGTGTTTACAACGCTCTGAAAACCTGACTTCGGGCAATCTTTTCCTCAAGACGAATACAATGTAAAGAGGCTTTTGTCGATTTTTCTCGCCGTCATCGAGGTTCAAGCTGCTCGAATCTGGCGAACTGGCAACGATTGCGCCACTCTGCGGCTGACGCAAAGAGGTCCGTTCGAGTGTCAAGCTTCAATGCCCGCCGAAGACGGTGCGGAGGAGCGGCGTCACTTGGGCCGCTGGATCCGTGCGAATCTTTCTTTCTTCCTGGCCGATCATGTAGAAAAGTCCGTCGAGGCTTTTGTGCACGACATAGCTGTTGAGGTTGAATTGCTGACTTGCGCCGCCGCCTAAGGAACCGAGGGTGCCCAACAGGCCCGATTGCGATTTGCCCAACAACTGATCGTATTGCTTAGTGACGGAATATTCATCCATGGTGCGCGATACGATTGGCGTGAAGGCGGTGGTCAATTGTGGCGTGGTTTTTCGCTTGAAGTAGTCGGTCGCCGAAGTCCCGCCCCCGGCCACGATGCGTTCGGCGTCCGTGAGCGTCATGTTTTTGATGGCCTGTTCGAAAATCGGCCGCGCTTTGGGCGCTGCCGCCTCCGCCGCCTGATTCATGCTCAACACGAATTTATTGAGTTGCGGTCCGTAGCCCACGGCACGCAATCCCGTTTCAAGCGGCTTTAGCCGCTCCGGGAGCGTGATCTTAATCGCCGGATTGCTGAAATAGCCGCCGGGCTTGCCGAGCATACTTACCGCTTCCGCGGTTCCATTGCCGAGTGCTTGCTTGATTCCCGAAGCCGCTTGCTGATTGCTGACAGCGGCCACTTTGACGAAGCCGTTCGCATTTGATGCGGGCTGCGCCACGCACAGCGGCGCGCTTGCAAGCAATCCGAGTACAGTAAGACTCAGCACGGCAAGTTTGAGGAGATTTTCACGTGCGCACGAAAACATGCGTTCCGCTCCAACGCTAGACTCCGGCAAACCATTCGTAGCCTTGATTTTCCCAATACCCGCCGGTTGGCTCCGGCAGGAAGTTCACCTCGGTCAGGTACTTGACCATCTTGTAGCCGAGTTTGACCGCGCTATAAACCCGCAGCGGTGCGCCATGGTCGGGATGCAGCATGCGATCGTTCATGCCGTATGCCAGCAAGGTCTGCGGATGCATCGCGCTGTCCAAATCCCACGACGACCAGTAGTTCGAATCGAAGGAACGAAATTCGAC
This sequence comes from Binataceae bacterium (SeqCode), assembly GCA_050736615.1. Classification (GTDB taxonomy): domain Bacteria; phylum Desulfobacterota; class Binatia; order Binatales; family Binataceae; genus JBOHWJ01. Next base: position 4,595 of record JBOHWL010000238.1, read on the forward strand.
GTATTTTACCCGCGCATCGAGGCCGGCACCGCGCGCTATTTCGCTGACGCGCAACCCCGTCCACGAGGCCACCGCCGACCATCCTTCGACGCAATGATGCCGCACGCGCATTTCGACGCGAGGCATGCTTTGTAACTGCGACAGCGACAGGGTCATGGGATGCTGGACCAGGCCGCCGACTTTCAAGCTCCAGTCCGGTGGTGGAAAAGGCATCGAGCTGGAAATGAAATAGCTCGGGAAGGCTTCCTCGGGCGTTTGCGCCGAAGCGGGCAATTCGGGCGCCAGCCGATGCGGAGAAAACAACCACTGTTGGAATCTCCCGTTCCATTGCTCCATCGCGGTCAGGAAGCTTGTAACCGGACGGCCTTCACATCCAGCCAGCAACGAGGCCGCCGCGACGCCGGCCACGAATTTGCGCCGGGTCACCAGTCTAGCCACGTTTGCCACCGGTGATCATATGCGCAATTTCGCGCGGATGCAGTGCGACCAAAATCAGATGGGTCGCGACGAACAACACCAACAGGCACAAGCCCGCCAGATGGACCACGCGCGCGCCGTCATAGCCGCCGAAGATGACGGTCAGGAAATGCAGTTGAACCGGCTTGTAAATCGCCAGTCCGGATAGCACCATCACGACGCCGAAAATAATCGCGCAATTGTAAGCCAGTCGCTGCAAGCCGTTGTAAAAATCCGCAGGCGGCGGCGTCCGCCGGATACGGGTGTAGTAGGCAAATTGCCGCAACGCACCGCCGACATCCTGGCGCGGCAGGAAAAGACGCCGGCGCCATTCGCCGCTGGCGAAGAAATAGACCACATAGATAAGGCCGTTGATCACGAACAGCCACGCGATCGCGAAATGCCAATGGCGCCCTCCGGCCAGCCATCCGCCCAGCCGCAGCCATGGTGGCGGCGCCACGTTCTGCAACGGGTACCATCCGTATTGGGCGCCCTGTGGACCGAATGCCGGGTAGGCGGACAGGATTTGCAACCCGCTGCCCGCCATCAGCACCAGGAACACCACGTTGCACCAATGGACGATCCGGATTACCAGGGGCTGCTGCCGGCGTCCCTTGCAGCGCGCTTGGCTACCCTCCGGCGCGATTCGCGGCTCCGCCACTGGCGTTCCGCTAGCCGCGGCTTTCAGGACTGGCTTGCGGCCGCTCATTTTTCCATCGCCCGGGCTTTGCCGCCCTGCATCACGTAGCCATCCATCATCATCATCTGGCCATTTTTCAGATGCTTCTCGCCGCCACCCTTCATCTTGACGGTGCCGTTGGGCATCACCTTGGACCCATTCGACATCATCATGGGAATTTTTAGCGGCGCCGTCGGCTTGCCGCGCTCCATTTTCATGACCGCGCCCTTTTGCATGATGACGCCGTCGTCCCGCTGAGCGGCCCCCCGCGTGGAGGCGAAAATCAAGGCAAGCGCGCTGACTATGCAGGTGATTGCCGCGACGCGCCGCGGCATACAACGGTTACGTAGTAAGAAGGATTTATGGGAGCGTTGGAACATTTGGCAATGTTCAATTATCGCGCCGCTAAGACATCACGCATCAGTAGTTTAGTCAACGTCAGCCGGGGGCCGAACGAAGAGTCGAGCAGGCGGATGCCATCACTCGGCCTTGTTCGCTACACGTCGGGGAACAAGGCCTTCATTTCGGGGATGATCCACTGCGGCCGCTTGCCTTCGGCGACACGCTGGATATTCGCGTAGCCATTATGAAAGCGCTTGCGGAAGCTATCCAGCGTCGGCCCGGCACTATGGGGCGTGAGGGTGACATTGGGCAGCTTCAACAAGGGATTGGCTGGGTCGGCGGGCTCTTTGGCTTGGGTATCGAGACCCGCGCCCAAAAGTCGTCCCTCACGTAGTGCGGCGATCAGCGCCGGCTCATCAACCACTTCACCCCGGCAGGTATTTATGAGTACGGCCTTCGGTTTCATCCGGGCCAACGCCGCCGCATCGATGAGATGGCGGGTGGCGTCGTTGAGCGGCACGTGCAGGCTCACGATATCGGCGGTCGCGAGCAATTCGCCAAGTTCTACGTATTGAACACCCAGCGCGTGTTCGTCATCGACGGCGGCGCGGTAGGTATCGTAGTAGATCACGCGGGCGTCGAACGCTTTTACGCGGCGCGCCACCTGCCGTCCGATATTGCCCAGGCCAATCAAGCCAACGGTCTTGCCCTCGAGCTCAAAAATATCGACCGCGCGCGGCAGCCCCTGATGCCATTTTCCTGCCGTGACGTTCAAATGAAACGCGATCAGCTTGCGATACACGGCCAGCATCAGCATGATGGCGTGCTCGGCCACCGCGACTGAATTTGCCCCTCCATTCGAGCACACCGGGATGCGAGCCTTGCGCGCACCCTCGATGTTGACGAAGTCATAGCCGGCGCTCAGCACCTGCACCAGTTTGAGCCGCCGCGCGTCAAGATACGCCTGCTCGGGAAGATAGCGCGGAAATCCCATCAGATATTCGCTTTCACGCATGGCAGCCGCGATCGTCGCGGCATCGGCGATCGGCGGCAGCATTTTAAGGATAAATCCGGGCGGTTTCATCAGTTGGAACTGTTCGAGCACGTCCGGCGGCATCTCGATACCCTGGGCGAACACGATGGTTTCCTCCGGCATGATGGCCCCCTTTTCATCTCGACAGTGCTCGCGTCCGGCGCGTCACACCATGTGTGATGTTCGATGACAGATGATCTAGATCGCCCGCCCTGATGTCGTCCAGCACCAGCCGAGAGTTGGATCGGCACCTGGAACCCCGAGCCGGGGCGCCAATAGTGCTTGCCTTTGGTTCTGGCCGGCTGGTATGTGACTTTTGCATGGGAGGTTCAGCAAATTGGACCTAGCAGCAGTCGAGATTTGCGCGGGCGGCGGCGGCCAGGCACTCGGCCTCGAAACCGCCGGTTTTCATTGCGTTGCCGCCGCCGATATTGACGGGCCATCGTGCGAAACTCTGCGACTCAACCGCCCGCACTGGCGAGTGCTTCAATCGGATATCCGCGCCATCAGTGGCCGCGAATTCCGCGGCATCGATCTTTTCGCGGGCGGCGTGCCATGCCCTCCGTTTTCAATCGCGGGCAAGCAGCTGGGGCGGGATGATGAACGTGATCTATTCCCCCAGGCGCTCAGGATTATCGAGGAGTGCCAACCAGCGGCGATCCTGTTGGAAAACGTGCCCGGGCTGGCCTCCGAACGCTTCAAAAATTATAGACGACAGATAGCGACTGCGCTGTCACGGCTCGGATATGAGGTTCGCGCCGTCATACTGAATGCGTGCGATTACAGGGTACCGCAGCTGCGGCCGCGTCTTATTACGGTCGGATTGCGACCAGTAGCCTCACGCCGCTTCGTATGGCCGGAACCGCTGGCCGGCAATTCCCCATCGGTTGGCGAAGCACTAGCTGATTTGATGGCCTCGCGCAGTTGGGCGGGCGCCCTCGCGTGGGTCGGTAGAGCTCGAGGGATCGCGCCCACCATAGTGGGCGGTTCGAAAAAGCATGGCGGACCGGACCTTGGCCCCACGCGGGCGCGCAGGCAATGGGCCGCTCTCGGAGTTGATGGCCTCGGTATTGCCGACAGCGCGCCGCCTGCGGATTTCCCCTACTCAGCTCTACCAAGGCTCACTGTCCGGATGGTTGCTCGCTTACAGGGCTTCCCCGATACTTGGCATTTTGCAGGTAAGAAGACGGCGGCATATCGCCAGGTGGGAAATGCATTCCCTCCGCCTGTGGCTGCGCAAGTAGGTTTGGCTATCGTCGGAGCTCTGGTTTCGTCAGTGCGGACACCAATCCGCAGGCAGGCCAGCTTGTTTGCCTAGAATGCCCGGCCTCGGAAAGCGAACCGGCGCACGCGCCGCAATACGCGACTATCTCTTGAGCAACATCGGCCGTGTGATCGACGGTCCGGAGCTGCGTAAGGCGGGCGGACACATTTCAGAATGGGCACGCCGGGTTCGTGAGTTGCGGGACGAGGAAGGCTACGAAATTCTGACGCATAGAGATCGCAGTGATTTAAAGCCGGGGCAATACATCCTTCTAACCAGCAACCGAAGACCAATTATCTCTCGCTCTATTTCAAAGGAGCTCCGAGCCCGCGTGCTGGATCGAAATGGCTTTACCTGCTGCATGTGCGGCGCTTCGGCTAACGATCCTGATCCTTTTCACGCAGATCGTAAAATCCGGCTTACGATTGGCCACATCGTTGATTTCTCTAAGGGCGGCAAATCAGAATTCGGAAATCTTCGCGCGGAGTGCACGAATTGCAATGAAGGCTTGCAAAACACCTCTCTCCCGAAGCCTTCTTTAATAGAACTGCTCAAACAGATCCGCCGCGCGACAATCGATGATCAGCGAGCCGTGCTCGAATGGCTCCAACGAAAGTTTCAACCGCGCCTGTAAAGAGGCGCAGCCGCGACGTCTTCACCGCGGCAAAACGCTCGGAGGTGATGTCACACATTCGAGCGAAGCATACCAAG
>JBOHWL010000239.1:0-9691 GCA_050736615.1 Binataceae bacterium (SeqCode)
TCGACCACGGTGATCTCATCGGATTTGACGATCCGTTCAAATACGGTACGCCGCGTTGGTTCAGCGAGAGTACGCATCACGGCATCGACGGTGGCGGTTTGCGTCATGCCGATTCATTAGTCTTCACTAATGAATTAGTCAAGCACAATTTGTCACGGCAAGGGGCGCGCGTTTGGTCGCGGGCGAGCCTCGTACGTTGAACGGCGCCTCTCTTTGTCCCCCGTAAAAAAGAGCAGGCGAAAGATTGAGGAAGGCCGTCTTCACGCGGGGTGTTGAGAACACTCAGGCATCCAGAGTAATGATCGTGCCTTTTTCAACACCCTGCTACGGGGCGGCGGGGGGCGGCGCGGGCTCGGCTGGCGCGGGTGCGATGTCTGAAACCGCGGGCGGCGGCGCCGCAGCCTCATTGCCGGGTCCGGAGGGCACACCGGCACTGGCCGGCGGCGGTTGCGCCAAACTGGTTTCGGCCGCCAGCGTGCCGCCCAGACGGCTCAGGCCGACCCGCGCCTTCAGGTTGCTCGGCGCGGCGCCTAGCGCGCGGCGATAAGCATTGAGCGCGTCGTCGTAGCGGTCCAATTCCTCGTAACAGGTGCCCTCGTCACTGATGGTTTCGCCCAGCCATTCGGGCATATTGCCCAAGCCAAGTTCGGCGCGCCGGAAAAAGGTCAAAGCCTGTTCATAATTTTGCTTGGCCATCCAGGCGCGGCCCAAAAAATAGTATTCAAAGGGATTGCCGGGATCGATCGAGACCGCGCGCGCCAAGGTCCGTAGTGCGTCATCGACCTGCGCGCCGTGAAGCTCTTGGCGGGCGTCCTCGGTCAGTCGCAACGAAGCGGCACGCGCCGGCGTGCCGGCCGCATTGATTTCCGGCTGAAGCGATTGATCGGCCAGCCGCGGCCCGAGATTGACCGTGCTCGCGTCAAGCGCCGGCGGCGGATTGTCATTGCCACGCGTGGCGCCCGATGATGGCTGGGCGGCGCTTGAACTTTCGCTGTTTGCACTGGGTTGAGCGACCGGCGACGGCGCCGGCGAGCCTCCGGTGGACGCGCCGCCCTCCTCGTCATTGGGTCCGGCCGGCTGCGTCCAACTCGGCGGACTTTGTAATCCCGCGGCGGGCGAAGTTGCCGCCACGCCGGGTGATGGCGGCGCACCTGCCGATGACGGCGCGCCGGTGGGCAGGCCGCCCTTGGGAGGCAGATTTTGCTCGCTCAAATGCGCGAGTATCATCCGCCCTTGAATCAGCGGCGGCGACCATCCCGTGGACACCCGCCCGTTCACGCCTGACGGATCAATCCGGGCGACGGCCGGACGCGCCCTGACCGTCGTGGCGGCGAGCATCACCGCCAGCATCATCGCCCCGGTCAGAATCGTCAACCGGGGACCTGATTGAACGCCAAACATTAATTGCTGGGCGAAGCGTCCGACGGCACTTGCCATTCCGTTGTGCCAGCATGCCCTCCGGCCGGTAGCGCCTGGCCGGGCGAGGTGTGGAACGGGCAAGTCTGAGTCGGTGCCATTTCTTTGGGAAATACCCCCAGCGCGCTAACCGGGCAATACGGTCCCGCCAGATAGCCGGTCAGAGGATCTACCCGCGCCACCACCATGTCGGGCGGCTTCGCGAAATCCAGGGCCGGACGCGAGGCGCTCGCCGCCTTCATAAAGGCGGTCCAAGTGGGCAACGAAGCCTGCGCTCCGGTCAGGCCCAAGGCTTCTTTCTGATCGAACCCGGTCCAGACCACGGCCAGCAGATTCGGCGTGAAGCCCGCGAACCAGGCGTCAACCGAATCGTTGGTGGTGCCAGTCTTGCCCGCCGCCGGGCGCATGAAGCCGAGCTGTCGCGCACCCTCGCCCGTGCCATGATTGATCACCTGCTGCATCATGAAATCGATGGTAAAGGCGAGGTCGGGTGAGAGTACCTGGTGCGCCTCGAGTTCATGGCCCTGGATAACTTTGCCGCTCTGATCCACCACGGCGGTGACGACGTACGGCGGTATTTCAAGCCCCTCGTTGGCCATAATCGCGTAGGCGCGGGCAAGCTGGAGCGGTGACACCGGGGCGCCGCCGAGGACGATCGAAGGATAGGCGGGCAAATCGCCAAAACCCAGCTTCGCGGCCATCGCGCGCACACGGTCCAGCCCAATCGTGTCGGCCAGCCGCGAGGTGGCGGAATTGAGTGATTCCTCGAGCGCGAATTCGAGCGTTACCCTGCCGAAGTAACGTCCCTTGTAATTGCGCGGCGTCCAGCTCATGTCACCGTAATTCCACGTAAACGGCGTATCTTCGATATATGTGGTCGGCAGAAAATGGTTGGGGCCACCGTCCAGTGTTTCCTGCAAAGCGGCCAGGTAGGTTACCGGCTTGAAGGCGGAGCCAGGCTGGCGGCGCGCTTGCGTGCATCGGTTGAATTGGCTCTTGCGATAATTGCGTCCGCCCACCATCGCGCGAATCTTACCAGTCTGCGGCTCGATCGCGATCAGACACGACTCGAGCTTCTCACTGATTTCCTTGCGCCGGAGCCAGGGATGCTTCGCCTCAAGCAGATCAAGGTTCTGATCGACCGCTCGCCGCGCTTCCTGCTGCATGTGTACGTCGAGCGTGGTGAAAACCCGCAAACCCTCGCCGGTTAGCACCGAGGGCGGATAACGCTCCGCCAGTTCGTGCTTGACGTAATCCATAAAATAAGGCGCGTCGTTGGTTTCACGGACCGGTTCACGCGTGCGAATCGGTTCGACCACGGCCTGGTCATAGGCGGCCTTGCTGATATAGCCGTCCGCCAGCATCGAGGCGAGCACCTCGTTGCGCCGGCGCTGGGCCTGCGCCGGATGGCGCAATGGATTGTAGTAATTGGGCGAGCGGATCATCCCCGCGATGGTCGCCATCTCGGCAATCGTCAGGTCACGCGGATCCTTGGAAAAATAATAGCGTGAGGCTTCCCAGACGCCATCGATGCCCTCCTGCCCACGTTGCCCCAGGTAGATGTCATTGATGTAGTTATCGAGGATGTCGTCCTTGGAAAAATGGTCCTCGGCGATATAGGCCATCACCGCTTCCTTGGCCTTGCGCCGCCAATCACGCTTGCTGGTCAAGAAGAAATTCTTCATTAACTGTTGCGTCAGCGTCGAACCACCCTGGCGTACCTGACCCGTGGTTGCGTCAATCCACGCGGCCTTCAAGGTGCGCACCAGGTCGATGCCGTGATGTTCATAGAAACGATGATCTTCGGCGGCCAGGATGGCATCGATAAAGGCGGGTGGAATCTGCGACAGCGGCACCAGGCGCCGCTGCTGCCAATCACCCTGAAAAATTGCCCCCAGCATCTCGGGCTCCAGTTGCATTGAGTAGATCGAACGATGCGTGACGGCATCATCGATCGACTCGATAGTGGTGTCGGGTGCGATCCGCAGGGCAACCAGCTCGCCCGGGAAGTTCTGGTACGGATATCTGAAGGCATGCAGGAATAAAGTGACGCGCCCGTGCTGCTGGTCGTAGCTGTATTCGCCCCGGTAATTCACCTGACCCGGCGGGACTTTATGATAATTGAGCCGCGCCAGCCGTTGAAAAAACCCGATATCGTCGAGCCGCTGTCCGCTATAGACGGTGGTCGAGTCAGAGTAGACCAGGGACGGGATGGTCCAGCGTTTGCCGGACATGCGCGTCACCACCTCGTGCTCCAGCGAATCGTAATAGCTGACGCCAAAATAGAGCGCGGGAGGCACCACGAAGAGCAGGAAGGCACATACCGCAAACAGCGTGAACTTGAGAAAACCTCGCAGTTTCATCCACCAATACCGATCATGCCACTCCGCCCGTACCGGTGTTCGACCGGCCGCTGGTCTGGTGCGCACCGGTCCGCGGCCACCACGCCACGATACGCTGAGCCATTACCACTCGCGCGGCCCCCAAGCCGGCTAACTCCGCGCCTTCAAAGGAATGAAGAAGGTCATTTTGCCCCGCTTGACCAATAGCAGTATAACCTTGCCGTCGGTGCTACCGGACCTCAACGCCTGCCGGAAGGCGCTGACGTTTTTAACCGCCCGCTGATCAACTTCCAGCACGATATCGTGCGCGCGTACTCCCGCCGCTTCCGCCAAGCTTCCGGGTGCGACCGAGGAGACCACCACACCGTTGACATCGTCGAGCCGGAGCCGACGCGCCAGCGCCGAGTTCAAATCCCGCGCGACGATGCCGAATGGGGTCATCCCGGTGGCGGCGCCGGCTGAAGCGAACTGCTCCTGGCCGCTGGTCGAGACGGTCAGCGGCACTTCGACGATATGCCTGCCGCGCAGGATCTTGAGGGTCGCGGTCCGTCCCAACGGCGTACCGCCGACCATCAAGGGTAATTGCTGTGCATCCTTGAGCGGCTGATGATCATATTCAATGATGATGTCGCCGCGTTTGATCCCGGAGCGCGCCGCCGGACTCTGCGCGAGCACGTCGGCCACCATCGCGCCCTCGGGTTCCGGCAAGCCGGCCGCTTTCGCCGCGGTGTCGCTCACCGGCTGGATATAAACCCCGAGCCATCCGCGCACCACCCGGCCGCGCGTGCGCAACTCGGGCAGTTCCTCTTTGATCAGGTTGACCGGAATCGCAAAACCAATCCCCATATTGGAACCGGTGCGGGTATAGATAGCGGAATTCACGCCCACTACGGCGCCGTCAAGGTCAATCAACGGACCACCCGAATTGCCGGGGTTGATCGAGGCGTCGGTCTGGATAAAATCGTCGTAATTGCCCGGAATGAAACGGCCTTTGGCGCTCACGATGCCGGCCGTGACCGAATGATCGAAACCGAATGGATTGCCGATCGCGATCACCCATTGCCCCACCTTGACGCGGTCCGAATCGCCCAGCGGAGCGACCGGCAGCGGCCCGGTGGCGGCGATTTTTATCAGCGCGATGTCGCTTTTGGCATCGCGGCCGACCACGGTCGCGTCGAACTGGCGTCCATCCTTAAGAGTTACGACGATCTTGCTCGAATCCTCGACCACATGATTATTGGTCAAAATGTAACCGGCCTGGTTGATGATAAAGCCGGAGCCGAGGCTGTGAGGATGGGGCACGCCGTAAGGTCCGAAAGGCTCGTCGAATTGATCGAACGGATCGGCTTTGCCTTCGCTGGACGCCTCGCTGTGCCGCTGCGCCGTTTGTTCCGTCGAGACATTCACCACGGCGGGCGACAGTCGCGCGGCCAGTTTGACGAAATCAGGCAGGTTCCGCGGCTGATGGGCTGCGGCACTAATCGGAATTTCGGTCCATAAATGAGCCGCCCGGGCGGGCGTGACAGACCACGCCGCGATCGCGCATGCGGCAATCAAGAACGCCGCGAGCCTTGCCAATGGAAGCCTGCGTGACATGTTCCGGCCCGCCCCATCAGCTCAGCGCCACCCGTTCATCTTAACGCGACATTTTAGCGCGACATTCGCCGCGCCCTTTCGACAAATTTCATACGCAGATCATATAAGATCGCATCGATCAAGGCCTGCTCGTCCTGATCCAGATTGCCCCGCGTCTTCTCCTTGAGCATCCCGATGATGTCGATCACCTGTTGCGCGGCCGGCAGGCTTGGCATCGGTGCCCCGCTCTGCGGATCCGGAATCTCCCCCAGATGGACCAGCGCTTCGGTCGATAAACCCACCACGAAGGTGGCGAAATTCAACTCCGCCGCGTTCTCACGCACCGCTTGTTCGGCCGCGGCGCGTGTCGTCGCGGAAGAGGGCGCGCCCGGATGCAAGGCCGAGGCCTCGGGCGGCGTCGGGCTCGGCTCCGCGGGCTCTTCGCTGAACTCAGGTCTCAATTCGCCTTCAGACGAGAACCGCCGACGGTCCTCGACCTTGAAGCCCTTGCCCTTTTCCTCCTGATTTTCGTCCATTAGCCTCGCTGCGTGTGCAGACTCCTCGCTACAGGCCAGCCGGCCCGATGGGCACTTACGCGGCGTGTGCCATTTGCTCCAAGCGGCGAATTCGTTCCTCAATCGGCGGATGGGTTGAAAACAGGCGCGAAATTCCGGCCGCGCTCAAAGGATTGACGATAAACAAATGCGCACTCGAGGGCGAAGCCTGCTCCATCGGCATCCGTTCATTCGCCGCTTCGAGCTTGCGCAACGCGCTGGCCAGACAGAGCGGATTATGCGCAAGACGCGCGCCGCTGGCGTCTGCCTGATATTCGCGCGTACGCGAAATCGCCAGTTGAATCAGCGAGGCCGCAATCGGCGCCAGGATAGCCAGCACGAGCAACTCGATCAGGCCGCCGCCCTCTTCACCGTCACGCCCGCCAAACGCGCCGAATAACGCCGTCCAGCGCAACATCGTGCCGATCAGCATGATCACGCCCGCCAGCGTGGCGGCGATCGAGCTGATCAGGATGTCGCGATTGATCACATGCGAGAGTTCATGCCCGATGACGCCCTTCAGCTCCTCGCGGCTGCAGATGCGCATGATTCCGCTGGTCACCGCCACCGCCGCATGCTTGGGATTGCGGCCGGTTGCGAACGCATTGGGCGTATCGCTGTTAATCAAATACAGGCGCGGCATCGGGATTTGAGCCACCGTGGCCAGCTCGTTGACAATACTGTACAGCTCGGGCGCGTTCGAGGCATCCAGCGGTTGCGCCCCGTATGCTTTCAGCACGATCTTGTCCGAGAACCAGTAGCTTCCGAAGTTCATAAGGATCGCGATTATGAAAGCGATCACCAGGCCGCCGCGCCCGCCCAGCACACCGCCAATCACCAGGATGAGAGCGGTCAATGCCGCCAGCAGAACGGTCGTTTTGATCATGCTCGTCATCTTACGTTCACCCGGCGGCGTGCCTTCGCCGCACCTCCCAATGCTAGCCGATTTTCTCCACCGGCGCCGCGCTTCCTGATTATCCCATGCCCTTCACACCCGCGCGACGCCATCGAACTATATTCATTTTAACCACGATGAGCGTCGTTTGAAGCGCCCTGCGCACCGATTGTGCCTTTAACCTCCCGGAAACGATTCAGTCGGCCGCTCTAGTGCGCGCTCGACCGTCAGTGCCGCCGCCTCGATTTCCGTGGTCTCGACCGTCACACGCGAGTCCGGCGTCAGTTCGTCAAAAGACTCAAAGTCGTGGCGCTGGCGCAGATAAACGGCCGCATTCGCATCCGAAAGTTCGCCGCCGCGGCGTTCGCGTTCGTCCAACCGCCGGATGATTTCGCGTTCCTCCGCGCGGCATTCAACGAACAGTATCCGGGCGCCGATGCTCGTCGCGAGTTCGGTTACGGCGCGGCGTTCCGCTTTATTCCTGAAGGTGGCGTCCAGTATCACACTGTCGCCCTCCGTGAGCCGCCGACGCGCCTGCGCGAGCATTGCGTCGTAAGTGCGGCGATTGAAATCTTCGCTGTATAGTCCGCGCCCGTATGCGCCAATTTCCGGGCTTTCCGAACTTGGCAATATCTTGCGGATACGATCGGAACTGATCACGGGGAGTGCCAGACGGCGCGAAAGTGCGGCCGCCAATGTTGATTTGCCCGTACCGGATAAGCCGCAAATCACCAGCGCGTATTTGTTTCCCGACTGACACGCATACGCGCGGGCCAGGGCGAAGTATTGCCGGGCCGCCGCCCGCGCCTGCTCACGCTCCGCCGCGGGTACTTCGCGTTCCAGGGCGCGGATGCTCTCGACCTTGGCGCGCACCGCGGCGCGATAACATTTATAAAACGGCAGCATGCGGCGAAGCTCGTCGTCATGACCGGTTGCATAGGCCCCGACCAACTCGCGGCTCAATTCCGACGCGCCCAGACGGTCGAGATCCATCGCCAGAAAACCGAGGTCGCAGGCGACGTCCGCATACCGCAGGGCTTCGCTGAACTCAACGCAATCGAACACCAGGATGGTGCCGTCGATCATGCATACATGCTCGCAACGCAGATCACCGTGGCCCTCGCGTACGCACCCCTCGCGCGCGCGCCGCGCCATCATTTTCCAATGCGCCGCGACAAATTCGCGATTGCGATTCGATAGCAGCGTCAAGTCCGCCGCCTCGCAGGTGAACCCGACGAAGCGTTCGCATTCCTCCAGATTCCCCGCAACCATCTTCCAGGCCGCCGCGGGTGAGCCGTATTTAACCCCCAGGGCGGCCGCCGCCTCCGCGTGAAACGCCACCAGCCGCCGCGCTATCGCACGCAGGTCGGCGACGCTGGCGAGACCCGCCCTGACGAGTTGCTCCAGCATGCGATCGTCCGGCAGGCGTCGCATCTTGACTGCGAATTCAACCGGCGCGGCGTCAACCGTGCCAGACTCGTCCAGCGCAAAGCCGTTCCGTGTCCGGATAATCGGGATCACCGCCAGATAGGTGTCGGGCGCGAGGCGGCGGTTCAGTCGCAGCTCTTCATGGCAAAGCACGCGCCGTTTTTGCAAACTGCTGCAATCGACAAACGGAAACCGCACCGCCTTCTTGATCTTGTAAACGTAATCACCGGCGAGAAACACATACGACAGATGGGTCTGACGCAGCTCGACCGCTGCCGGACGCACGGGGTAAAACTCCGGCTGTTTCATCGCATCGATTAGCGAGAGCGCGGGGGGCGCGGCCTGATTGCGGGATTTCACCGGTCTGGGCATGGGAAATTGCTGCGTGCTGCCCTAAGCGATCGAGCCCGCATAACGGCAACGTTTCGGCATCATAGCACGCGCACGCCGTTGCGGTCTGGCCCGCGCCATCATGATGAGCGCCGAGACTCGAAACCGCATTGAGCATCGTGGCCCGGCGAAGCGCCTTGCGTGAGGGGCGGAGGGTGGTTAGGTTTCGCTCGCTATGAACTGGGAGATGGATACCGCCCTGGCGACCATTGTGTCGGCCATCGCCGTGGCCGCCAGCGCGGCTTTCGTAGTGGTGCAACTGCGCCAGGCGGCGCGTGACCGCTACTTCGCGATTACCGCGCATCTGTTCGAAATCTGGCAGAGTACCGAGTTCCAGGAAGACCATCTATTCATTCTGCACAAACTGCCGGCCGCGAATTGGGAAGACTTCGTCAAGGGCGGCCGTGGTGAACGCGCCGAGCGCGCGCTTCATCGCGTGGGCGGCTTTTATGATCGGGTCGGCAATCTTATCCGCAACGGCTTGATTCGGCAGGATGATATCCTGCCCACCGTGGGCGGCTTCGCGATCGCCGTATGGCAGCGGATCGAGCCGATCGTGCGGGAGTTGCGGATGCGTGAAAACGCGTTTCTCTTCCAGAATTATGAGACGGTGCTGCCGAATTGCCGCGAATGCTATGTGCCAAACGCCACCGATATCGCGACCCCGCGCTTCGAGGAACCCGAACGCGTCACTCCCGCAGCGGCCCGGCGGCTGATTGACAGCAACGACACGCTGGTGCTAGACGTCAGCAAAACATCCGGCGACACCCACATCAAAGGTGCCGTCCGCACTGAGCCTAACGATCTCACCGGATGGCTGACGGTGGTGGACGGCAAGGATGTCCTCACCTATTGCACCTGACAGCATGAAGCCAGCAGCGCCCGTGCGGCGCGCCTCCTCAAAGCCTCGGGTATAAAATCGGTCAAGGTGCTGTTGGGCGGCTTCGATGCCTGGCGCCAGGCCGGCTACCCGCTAGATCGATTCCGGGATTCCTCGCTACGCTCGGAATGACAAGCGAAACTTGTACCGAGCCCCCTCAGGAAGCTCTGCACAAGGAAATTCTGTCATTCTGAGCACAGCGAAGAATCCC
>JBOHWL010000240.1:0-17402 GCA_050736615.1 Binataceae bacterium (SeqCode)
AACTCACCGTGCTAATCGGCGGCAAGCCGCAATCATCGGTTCCAATCGTGACTGAAGAGGCGGTCCAGCGCGGCGGCTATATCCACAATCTCGTGGACGCGCTGCGCATGAGGATGTAGCCGTTTAACGACCGCTGGGAAAGAGCGGCGAGAGCTTCCGATTGCCCGGAAAACGCCCTCGCCGCGTTGGCTAATGACGGCTTAAGCGGTTCGCTCGCGCACAAAATTGCCAATTCCCGCGATTGCTTCGCGGGCTTCGGGCATAACCGCGCCGAATAACTGGAAGACGTGGATCATCTCGGGCCAGACCTCGAGTTTGACCTCAACCCCGGCCGCCTTCGCCCGTTCCGCCAATCGCGTCGAGTCGTCAAGCAAGGTCTCGCAATCACCGACTTGGATCAACAGCGGCGGCAAGCCTTTCAGGTCGGCATAGAGCGGCGAGGCCAGCGGCGTGCGCGCGGGCTGCCCGGCCAAATAGAGTGCCGCAATCGCCCCAACCATTTCCTTCTGCACGATTGGATCGGCTTTCGCCCGCGTCGCCATCGAGGCGCCCGTATTCTCCATATCGGTCCAGGGCGAAAGGCATACGCCCGCGGCCGGCAGCGGCTGCCCCGCGTCACGCAATGCCACCAGCGCCGCGACGACCAATCCGCCACCCGCCGAATCGCCCGCGATCGCGATGCGCGATGGCTTGATTGCCTGATTCAGTAGCCATCGGTAAGCCGCCTTGGTGTCTTCCACGGGCGCCGGGCAGGGATGCTCCGGGGCGAGGCGATAATTGAGCCCGAGCACGCGTGCCTGCGCCGCGCGCGACAACCGCCCCATCAAGTCGCGATGCGTATTGACGGAGCCCATCACATAACCGCCGCCGTGGACGTATACGATCACGCGGTCGTTGGCCGCGTTGGGCGCCGAAACCCATTCGGCCGGCACTCCGCCGGCGTCCACTGCCACGCTCTTAATATCCTGTTCGGCGGGGAGGGCCATCGTGCGTTCCATCGCGGCGCGCATCTCGACTGGAGTGGTCGCGCCCGATTCCGCGAATTTGCGGTAAGTATCTATAGCAACCTTGAGTCCCGGACTCGCCATCGCTTTGTTCCTCCTGTGATTGTCAATGCTCCTCATACCCGCTCCCGCGCCGGGCGGCAAACCCAATCGATCCTCCGGCGTCATTCGCGCAAAAGTCTCGCCAGGCCGACGAACAAAAGCGGTGTGATAATCCATCCGGCGAGGATGTGCAGCCACAAGTACCAGCGCAGATGGGCAAGGCGGAAATCGACCACCCCATCGGTCACAAACCCGCGATGGAAATGCGCGTCACCGGCGACTGTCAGCTCGACCGCTGACAAAGGTGTATCGCCGTTAAAATCATCCGCGTCGCAATCCAGGTCGCCGCCGATATAGGTACGGAACAGGCTGACGCCGCTGAAATTACCGAGCGACAACGTCAGATCATTTGATCACGGCGGCGTCGCCGTTGATCGGCCGACCCAGCTTCCGGACAGATCAATGCCGCGCAGCACCGCGTACGAAAAATCCAGCCCGTCCGGCATCGAGGATTGTTTAATCGTGAGCGACAATTTGATCGTCAGGAACGAGAGGTCGAGCGGCCCGCTGATTTTCGCGCCGGCCACACCCACCCCGCTTCGAGCGCCTTCGCAGCCTCTTGCTTACGGCTGGCAGGTTCGGCGGCGGCAACCAGCGCAAGTCGCCGCGCGCCCAGCAGCACCAGCGCGAGCACGATCGCCGCGAATTCAGCAGGACGCGCTCTAGGGAACCTCTGCACAAGGGGTAATTTTGTCATTCTGAGCGCAGCGAAGAATCCCGGATCCTTTTGCTTTTGCCAGCCTTTTACCGGGATTCTTCACTTCGCAGACTTCGTTCAGAATGACAAACGGGGCTTGTGCAGAGGTTCCCTAACGGCCTGACGCGTAAGCCGGGCCATGGCGCAGCAGTACGACCGGGGGTTTGCCCACGGCCGAGCGGTAAACCGGCGTGAGGTCGAGTGCCTGCTCCTTGCGCCGCCGCCATACCGGCACCGGCACGATCACATAGCCGGGCGGCGCATCGCCGAGCTTGCCGCCGATACGCGGCGCCTCGCGGTCCAGATAGAACAACAACGGCGCGGGCTCGTCGAACAATCCATACAGGTAAAGCGGCTCGTCGCGGCCGACCACCCGATTGATCTGGCCGGCCGGCACGCGAAACGAATCGTTGCCGCATGCGCGTATCTCGCGGGATGGCAGATAAAGGAAAAATCCCACAATCAGGGTAGCTGCGACGCCAACTGCCGCGCCGCGCAGGACGCGACCCCAGCGCTGATGCGTCAGTGCTTGCAGCCACCACGCCAGGACCACGGCGGAAGCTGGCCATAGCGGCAACAGGTACGCGCGGCGTTTGTAGGCGGCGAGAGTGAAAAACACCACCGTGACGATCCAGAAAATCGCCAACAGGCGCGCCGCCGCATGCGCGCGCCACATCGTATGCGCCTGGCCGGACGCGTCGGCAGGTGCGTCATGACGCCCCCTTCTGTCATCCCGAGCGAAGCGAAGCGGAGTCGAGGGATCTACGCGGAACGATGAGTTTTTTTCTTCCTTAAGAGAAAAATCTTTGCGCGGACGCTCTCCAGAGCCACGGGCGAACAAGAGCGGACCCGGACGCCAGTAAGTGCGTATCGCGGCGAAGATCGCGATTGGGACGAACAGGCTGAACGGTGCCGAATTGAGCAGAATCGGCATCACGTAATACCACGGCTTCATGCTGCCGAGGGTGCCGAAAAAACGCCCGAAGTTCTCACTTTCTAGCTGACGGTCGAGAAAACCGTAGCGCCGCGCCATGAAGCAGGCCAGATACCAGCTCGAAGCGAGAGCCAGGCCAAGGATCAACGGGCCGGGCGTGATGAGCCGGCGCAATTCGCGCAGACGTTTTTCCACCACCAGAAAGACCGCGATGGCGAGCCCCGGAATGAGCGCGCCCACCGGCCCCTTGGCCAACACGCCCAGGCCAAGCGCCGCCGCGAGCGCGTAGCGCATCCAAACGTCGCCGCGCGTTTCGGTTTGAAGATTCGCTCCCTCACTGCCGCGCGCGGGCTCGCCTCTTCGCTGCGCCGCCGCCCGCGGCGCGTACCACCACATGAAGACGAACAGTGCCAAGGTTTCGAAAAAGCACAGCGTCATATCGACGCGGCCGATCCGGCCCTGGCTGACGTACTGATAGGAGGCGGCCAGCAGCAGCCCGGCCAGCGCGCCGCCACTCGCGCCGAGGAAACTCGTGGCGAAGCCTATCGTGAGAATTACCCCGCCAATCGCATAAAGCGCCGAAGGCAGGCGCAAATTGAACGCAGTGACCCGATCGATCCCCGCGAGCCGGTCCAGTGCGGTCGCGGTCCAATGGAAGAGCGGCGGTTTGTACATCGGCGCGCGCCCGTTCTCCAGCGGAAACAGGATCGCGCCATGCTCGACCATCTGTTGCAGAAAAACCCCTTCGACCGCTTCGTTGGCGCCGCAAACGTCGGCCGCGCCGAGCCGATGGAGCGTCAGCGCCGCGATCGCGATTACAACGGCGGCGAATAGTAGCCAGTAGCGCGCGCCGATGCGCCCTTTAGCGGCCATCACGCCGCCGCTTTGCAACCATCGGGTAGTTGCCGAACTTGTCGAATTCCGCGCGCTGGTAATCCATCGCAAAGTCTCAGGATTCCGCTCGCGCCATCCGCTTTCAATAGCCCCGGCATGGCGGCCCGCCGCGTCACCGTTGCCGCCGCCAACCCGCATCGTGCGCCAGACTCGCGGGAACTCGGTTGTTCAGGGAGGCGTGCCGGGCAATCCGATTAATCGCGCACCGCCTCGCGCCGGGCGGGGAGTGCGCCGGCGCGCTCATACACTTCGAAATCAGCTCCTTTGAACGCGAGCGCGGCGTTTCCAAGCGCGGCCTGAAATTCGGGCCAGCTCGAAAGCGGATTGCCGATTTGCGGAATGATCGGAATTATGATCGTTTGGGCGGCACGCAACTGAGCGGCCTCTCGCTGGATTTCGCCCTCGCTTGGAATTCCTGGAACCATGAAGGCGCCGACCGGTTTGGCCAGCCATGGGAACATCACCGCAGCGGCGCCATCCCAGGTAAATAGCGCCGGATGCTTGCGCTTTACCATTGAAGTGACGCGCGCCCATTCGCCAGCTTCGTTCGGCGACGCGAACAAGCCAGCGGTCGCGGGAGCGCGTTTCATTCCGCGCCACGCCATCACCGACGATTTGAGCGGCCCGTAATTCGCAACGGCGGCCAAAAAACAGAGACCCCACAAAACCGGGCCGCTCGCAAGTTTGACGCTGGTTGCGGCGCAGACGTCGGTGGCGATCACGCCCATGACGGGAATATAGGCGTAATACGTCCAGGACGATGGCGGGCCGTAAAAAAATCCTATGAACGCGGCCTCGAGGATCGCGCAAGTGAACACGATTTCGTACCCGCGGGACATCCGCATGCGGCCGCGCAAAATGTGCCAGCCGCCCGCAATCGCCATCGTCATCAAATAAAGATTCGCGCATAGCCAGAACGTTACCGGCGTGCCGATATAATAGGCTGGTTTAACCCCGCGGAAATAAAGCAGCTCCCACGCGTTGCCGAACCAGCCAAAATGCAGAATTCGATAAGCGCGCGCTCCGGTCAGCGGCAGCATACTGCGCCATAGCGCGGACGGGCCGAAGGCCAGCGCCAGCAATCCGGCCAGCCCGAGCGCGGTACCGATCGCGGGTATCAGCGCGTGCGCGAACCTTGAAATTCCAAGCTCACCCCGCCGCTGCAACTCAAGCGCGATCAAAATCAACAACAGCAGGCCATACGGATAGGCCATGCTGGGCTTCGTGAAACATGCGGCGGTGGCCAGGGCCAGCGCCCGCTCGCGCCGGCCGCATGCCTGACACAGCAAAGCGAGACAGAGAAGGACCGGTTCAAGGATGTGCGGCAGGTCGGCTCCCAGCGGCAAGATAAACGTTAAGCTGAGCAGCAGCAGCACCCGCCCGGTGGTCTGGCTCGCGATTCTCGTAAATCCGCCGATCGCGATAGTGAAGACCAGCGCGCAGGGTAAGCTCAGTATTATCAGCGCGGCGGGACTGGCCGCGATCAGGCGAAACCACATTTCCTGAATCAGTAGAGGCAATAGCCCGTACTGCCAGGCGAAATCGGTGACCGGCAGTTGGCCGTGCTGCAACAGGTAATGGCTGACCAGGTATCCGCCCCAGTCCCAAAAAGCGAAACTGTTGAAAGCATGCAAAAGCGGCCAGCGCAGAATAACTACGCCACATAATTCCAGGATAAGCAGCGCGATCAGGATTTGGCCAAAACGGACTGTTAGGTTTTGCGGCGATTTGTCAGGTCCGATGGAGTCATCAGCGGTTTGAACTCGAAACTCTCGGAGAATGCTGACTCTGTCCTGTTCTTTAAGCTTTATCATCGCCATTTATTCGTTAAAGCTCTTATATCACAGGGTCTGATTCGTTCTGGTGTCCGGTTGTCCCGATCTAACGGGCATATCGCCATCCCTTCTCCGCTTGACGGATTGAGAGCGAACCACTCCCTTATGCGGACCGGATCAAGCCCATGAATTTCGTTTTAACGGCTCATGTCGGACGGCTTGCCTATCCCGAAGGCGTTGCCCCGGAGAGCTTCAGGCTGATTGTGCCGTTCACGCGCGATCCGTCGAAATGGCTGCGAATGAAGTGGACGGACGTCGCATTCGGGTCAGGCCTACGCCATAACCACTGAGCCGAACACCGACTCTTGCCTTGTTCGAGTCAAGTCATATGCCGGCGTGGTTGCCGAATACTTGACCCATCTGGAACCGAAAAGCGCGGGGCCTAATGGCTCCGCGTGTTCGCAAGCGGCTGACCGAGAAAATTGAGAACGATTTGAACGCCTGCGCGGCCTATGATGCTCGGGCGCAAATAATTACATGACATGGGTGGCAGATAATCGCCCATCACTAAAGATGTAGTATGTTCGGGACCTTATGGACAAACAGCACGTCAAATGGATGGACAAGATCTCTGGAGCAACAGTTGAGTTGATTGGGAGCTTTAATCCTTCCTATTCCGGAAAATGCTTTGCGGCAAAAATCTCTGAGACTGGCGAGTTGCGACTTTTTGAATTAGTTCCGAAGGTGTCTGGTCTGCCCTTGTTCAGCGGCAGATGGGACCAGAAACAAAATTCGGTGGATATTGATTTGGATATCTCGTCCATTTCGGAACTGAACGAAGATCAGCAAGCTGAACATCGGCGGGATTTCAAAAACTACCGTCGCGCGTATTCAGGGCATCACACGTGCAAAATTGAATATCAACGCTTGTATCGTGTTTGTGTGAAAGCGCCGATCGCTGATTTCCCGAACCTAGGCGAGCCTACGATTTTTGACGGCGAAGTCAGAATGATCGGCCTGGCATTCGATGGACACGTGACTGCGAAGATAAAGGTAGGGGCGACAGCATCGGCACAGGTGCTCGACGCCGAGGGTCGTGATGTAACAGACGAGCGGGCACGCCGAGACCCGAATAACGAGCGAAGCCGCTGAGCGCAAATTGCTTGGCCGCTCTTCCAGACCACAGCGGCGCTAGCTTCTCTTCTCGACCATGAGCCGGAAATGCAGACCTCTTTTGTCTTGGCTTTTTTCGCCTATCCGAACAGTAGGACCGTCCTCGCACTCAACGATTGAGATGTCCGTTCGATAATCAAATTCGCAAGATGCCGGGCGGAAGCCGGGCCGGTTGACCAAAAGTCAGTAAAGCGCCCCGCCCGCCGAAAGCCGAAGCCGCCGGAGAAGTCTTCCCACGGGAAGGGAGGGGGGTGCACAAATTTGGCTCTCTATCTCCTAACCCTTCTCCGCCTTGACAATGGCGAACGAAAAGCGAATCCTTATCCATGTACGCGGCCATGAATATCGCTCCCAAATTGCCGCTTAGCGAACCGGCGGCGCAGCCCCTGGCGCCGACGCGCGAAGTTGAGTTCGCCGAGATGCCGGTGAAACAAATCCTCAATCGTTGCACGAGCCCCGCGATGCCGTTTCGCTGGACGATCAACCCGTATCGCGGATGCGAGTTCGGCTGCGTTTACTGTTATGCGCGTTACACCCACGAGTTCCTCGAACTGCGCGATCCGATGGACTTCGAGCGGCGCATATTCGTCAAACGCGGAGCGGCCGCAGTGCTGGCGCGCACACTCGCGCGCACCCCGCTGGGCTCCGATCAGATCGCGCTCGGGACGGCGACTGATCCCTATCAGCCGGCCGAGCGCACGTACGGGCTCACCCGCGCGATGTTGCAGGTGTTCGCGCAAATGGGCGGGCTGAATCTTTCGATCACGACCAAATCGGCGCTGATCGCGCGCGATCTCGAGCTGCTCCAAGAAATCAATCAGCGTTCGCGTTTGTCAGTCAATTTTTCGCTCATCACCATGAACCGCCGGCTGCAACGCGTGCTCGAACCGCGCGCGCCGCGCCCGGCCCTGCGTTTACGCGCGTTGGCGCAACTGAGCGCGGGCGGTATCCGATGTCATCTGCTGATGATGCCGATGATCCCCGGGATCACCGACGACGCGGCGGCGGTCGAGAGCGTAATAGCGGCGGCGCGGCGCGCGGGCGCCTGTGGTGTATGGTGGCGCACGTTGTTTCTGAAACCGGCCGCGGCGCGGCGTTTTTTGCCCTTCGCATCGGTTAATTTCCCTGCGCAACGCGGGCGCCTGGCGGGCTTTTACGCGAACTCCGCGTACGCACCGCGCGCCTACGATGACGAGTTGCGGAGTTTGTTCGACCGGCTCAAGCGCAAGTACGGCTTCGACCCCGAGGCGTCACGTGAAAATCGCCCGCTCGCGCCGGCGGCGCCCGCCGCTGTGCCCCGCCCCGTGCAGTTAAGCTTCATCACTCGTTGACCGCGGGCCTCGCTCCCCGCTTGCTTCGCCGGTGCCGATCTGGTGCACGATTTCCAAATTGTTGCCGCCATGCGCGCGCGGACGCGTTTTATCGCTGCGCGCGGCATGACAAGATGCGTGCAAGTGCGCGCGTGGCCTCTCCGGTGAAATTCCGGGCGCCAGCACATCAACGAAGGGTCCGCCATGACACTCGACGAACTTAATGAACTTCAGCGACAGATTGACGACGGGCGAGCGCTGGAACTCGAACGGTGTGGCGCGGCCGTGGCGGAGATCTGGCGGCTGCGCACCGCGCTGACCAGTAAGGCCATGGAGGCCGATTACTGGCGGGACAGTTGCGACCAGCTCAAGCTCGAAATTGACGCGCTCCGCGGAGCCAACGATTTGTTGCAAAGTGAGATTGACTTGCTGCAGGCGGTGCGCGGACTGACCCAATGCGCACTGGAAAACCGCTGGAGTAATTGCGCCGTGCGCATGAAAAAGCGCGAGCGCCGCTAACCGCTGCACGAGTCTCTGGTGTCACCCCGAACGGAATCCGCCATTAGCGTTGCCGCGCGCGGAGCGAATCCCGGTAAAAGCCCGCGAAATCAAAAAAGGTCCGGGATTCTTCGCTGCGCTCAGAATGACAGAATCACCTCATGTGCGGAGCTTCATTAGGTCAGAGCCGTAGGGCGAAGCGAGCAAACGAGTCTGTTTTGGCTGAAAGCCGGCACCGCCTCGTCATGAGAATGCCAGGGCTGCGTTAACGCAAGAAGCCGCGCAGCGGGTTTGCTCCCGAGCTGCCGCCATCAAGCAAACCGCCCAGCCCTTTCTTTCGTAGCAGGCCGCCCAGCTTGTTCTCGACCGCATGAGAGGCCGCGCGTCGCGCCAGCAACTGAACGTCGGGGGTCACCAACGGCTTGGGCAATTGACCGGTGATACGCAACGGAATTTCGATTTGCCGGTTCTGGTTGGTAATGAACGCGACGTTCTTTTTCACCGCTACAATTTCATTGCTGAGCGCGCGCGTCAGTAAGATTTGCGCGGTCATGTCGATTCGCTTATCCAGATCGAACCAGCCGTCGCCTTGGATCGAATAATCGGCCGTCCGCACATTGATATCGTGCGAGATGATGCGCGGGCCTTGCAGGATGTAGCTCAGGCTGGCGTTTTGAAGGTCCGTATCGGGATTGTTGAAGAGCTCCGGATGCCGGTTGACCACGGCGAACGGGATCAAGGCGCCTATGCCCGGAAGACCGTTGACCTTGTTCAACGCCTGCGCGACCACATTGACGCCCACCAGCTTGCCGTTGCGGAGCATCGCGCGGCCATTGCCCCGCATCGTTTGCTTTATCTGATCGAAGTTTGAGCCGGCGCCAACCAGGTGCAGGCTGGCGTTGAGGATGCCGCGAATTATATCGGCAGCTTTGGCCCGTTGCGCCTTCATCGCCTGTTGTACATTGAGATTGTCGCAGTTGAAGGTAAGGTCGAACCGGCGATCGCCCGCCAGCATCGCGTTGCCGCTGGCCGCGATCGCGCCGCCGTAGGCGTTAAGCTTGAGCGAGCGGATATCGAGCCGGCGGGCGCCATAGGCGGCGGCTAACGCCAAATTCCGATACGGCACGTTCGCGACCATCCCGGAAGGCGAGCTGACATCGGCGGTCGCGCGCAGGCTGGTGAAATCCTGGGGAGAGCCCGCGACCGTGCCGCTGGCGACAAGCTGGTTCACTTGCTCGGCGCCGGCATTCTTGCGGCTCGGCATCAGTTCGGCAAGCTTCACCGTGTCAGCATTGAATTGATAAGTCGCGTTGAGCGGCTGGAGCGAGTTGGCTGCCGCTTGCAGCTTGCCATGACCCGAGCCGAGATTGAACGTGAGCGGACCGGCGCTGGCACTATTGCCGTCCATACGGATGGTTCCGCTGAGCCCGCTTAGCGGCGGTGTTTGCCCCGGGAGCGCGAGGGCAACCTCTTTCAACGCCATCTCCCCTTTGACCCAGGGTTTTTTATCAACCACCGCTAGATTGGCGTGCAGCGCGGCATTGCCCGTGGGATTATAGCGGGCCATCGCCGTGACGATTTTAGCCAACGGCGCGAGGCTGAAATCGTTGGTGTCGATACGAGCGGCCAGACGATTGTGGGCGATTGTAATATCGCGGGCATGCATTTGCAGCGACGCGAGCGTCAGGCTGGCGCGGCTCAATTCAAGGCGGTTGTTCGCACGTCGGCCGGACGCGGCAAAGGTGAACGGCACGCCGGCGGGCTTGTCGAATTTGCCCTGATAAATCACCTGGCTCGCGGTCAGATCGCCTGAGATGTCAAAAGTCACCGCATCCACCGTGCCGCCCAGTTTGGCCTCGATCATCAGCGGGTTGGAAATCGTAAGCTGTGATGGAATCGCGGCCAGTTGCAATTGTCTCAATTGTGCAAGCGTGACCGGACCCGCCGTCAGGTTAAGCGCGAGCGGCGCGGCCGCTATATCGAGTCGCCCTCCGTGTGCAAGCGGTCCAACCCGGCCCGCCACACTGACATTTTGCTGATCACCGAAGGCCGCCATCGTTAACGTCAGGCCGAACGGCGTGCCGACGGTAAAATTCGTGATCTTGAGGTCGACGGCGTTGATCGTCAGTGGTGGCGCCCCGCTTTGCTGGTCGTCGTAGCGGACGCGTCCATGCTCGATTGCCAGGTTTTTGACGGACACCGCTTCCAGTGCGCCGGCGCCGTGCTTTTTGGGTGCGCTCTCCAGCGGATTGGCGGCCGTCGCGGCGCTCGCCGGGCTCGGCTTCGCAGCCGGGTTTTGCGGCGACGATGGGTTCGCTGGCGCCGCACTCGCACCCTTGCCAATCGTACTGACGTTCAAAACCCCGGCCCGATTGCGCACCAGATGCACTTGCGGCTGTTCGATGACCAGCTTTTGCACCTTGACACGGTGAAAAAGCAGCGGCAGGAAGGCAACTTTCACGTACACATCGTGCGCGGTCAGCATCGGCTGTGGCGAGAAGGCCGGATCGTCGGCGACCTGGACGCCGCTCACGTCAACCATCACGCCCCAGCCCAGACTGGCGCTGATTTGGCTGGCCCGCACCTGGCGTCCGATGGCGGTGCTGATGCGGTTCAAAATATAGGCGCGATTTTGCTTGACGATCCCATTCAGATTGACGATCGCGTAGCTGACCAGCGCGACGAACAACAGCACCAGGACGCCGACAATTGCGCCGACGATTGGCAAAGCTCTACGCATTCGACCCCCTCCGCCGAACACAAGTGCAGCGCGTTCTCGCGAACCCAGCAGGCGAGTCTTGATTTGGCCGGCGGCTCGCGGACTCGCCCGCCCCACACAGCCGCATAAAGGATTAGTACCCCGCGACAATTCAATGATCCACTACATCCGAGAGCCGCCAACCACGCCCGAGCGCTATCCCTCGATGGCGGATTGATGCAGTCTGAAGAGCGTCGGTGTCTTTCCACCGTCGCCGGCTGCAAGGAGCGAAACGAAAATGAAGATCGGCTTTTTCGCTATAGGAATTGCGAACCTCGCGCGGCCTGATCTCCTCACCACGGTCGCGACCCATGCCGAGCGGCTCAATTTTTCAACGCTGTGGGCGCCGGAGCATGTGGTTTTCCTTGAACAGTTCTCGTCGCAGTATCCGTACAACCGCGGCCGCAACGTCCCGATTCCAACTGAAACACCGCTGCTCAACCCGTTTCTCGCTTTGACCTATGCGGCGGCACACACCACCCGCATCCGGCTTGCCACCGGTATCTGTCTGGTGCCCGAATACAATCCGCTGATCCTGGCGAAGCTGTCAGCCACGTTGGACTACTTGAGCAACGGGCGTTTTGCTCTGGGCATCGGGATTGGCTGGTTGCGCGAGGAATTCGAGGCGCTCGGCATTCCGTGGCAAGGGCGGGCGCGCCGGACCCGCGAATACATCGAGGCGATGCGCCGGCTGTGGGGCGACGAAAAGAGCTATCGGGGAGAATTCGTGAATTTTGCCGGCGCCCTGAGCTATCCCAAGCCGCGCACCGGCACCGCGCTGCCGATTCTCGTTGGCGGCCAGACCGAAGCCGCGTTGAAACGCGCGGCGGCATATGGTGACGGCTGGTGCGGATTCAACCTCACGCCGGACGAGACGGCGGACCTCATCGCGCGGTTGCGACCGATGCTTACGGCCTATAACCGTGACCCTCGCGCGTTCGAATACCTCGTCTCGCCGACCGCGTCGGCCACGCCCGCCGATTTGAAAGCGTATCGTGCGGCCGGCGTCGATGAACTCTATCTGACCTCCGTCTTTCAGCACCCGCTGGCGAGTCAGGCTGAAATCGTGGGTGTGCTCGAGGAACTGGCGCGTTCATGGATAGCACCGGCGGCCAATTTGTGAACGACCGCTTCGAAGGCATCCGAAAGTCCTGGCCAGTAGCCGTCATCTTTCACAACCGGCTGAGCCAGCGCTAAGATCACGCGGTTACGCTCGTCTCGGAGAGGGTTTATGGAACGGCCGCGCGAGGACATTCCCCATGAAAGCTTTCATCGCCTGAAATACGCCGGCGCTGTCGATGCCGACGGACATGTGCTCGAGGCACCCGATCTATGGGAGCGCTATCTCGAGCCGCGGTACAAGCGCAACGCCTTGCGTATCCGGCGCGACAACCGCGGCGTCGATTATCTCGAAATCGCCGGGCGTCCTTCGAAAATTACCCGCGGTCCGATTTTCGCGCAGATGTCCGCGATGGGCACGCGGCGTGATCGGGCCGAGGAACGCCGCCAGTTGACCTATGGCGTCGGCGCGCCATTGGGCGCGATGGATCCGGATGAGCGTCTCGACCGGCTGGATCGCGAGGGCTTGCGCGCCGCCTTTCTCTACCCGACGCTTGGATTTTGCTGGGAAACCGAATGTCTCGACAGTGAATTGGCGCAGGCCTATACGCGCGCCTACAATCGCTGGATCGTCGATTTCTGCGCGGACAGCCACGGCCGCCTGATTCCCGTGGCGCACCTATCCCTGGGCGACCCCGAAGCGGCCGCGCGCGAGCTTGAGCGCGCGGTCAAGGATGGCTGCAAGGGCGGCTGGGTAGCGCAATTTACCCTCACCCATAAGCCGCACGGTCATCCCGATCACGATGTCCTGTTTGCCAAGGCGCAGGAACTCGACGTTCCGCTGGGTATTCACCCGTCGCTCGAACCGGTATGGGCGCTGCCGGGACGCTTTGATTATCAGTACGTGCGCGACTACCCGTTCTTTCTCAATGTGACCGCCGGTGATGCCGTGCGCCATGGCTTCACCAGTTTTTTCCATTACGGCGTGTTCGACAAATTCCCGCGGCTGAAGCTGGTGGTATTGGAAGTGGGCGGCGGCTGGATCGGTTATTGGCTCGATCGCCTCGACGCCGTCTATGACAGCATGATTGGCCGCGGGGTGCCGCTACGCGAGCAGCCGAGCTTCTATTTTCAGCGCAATTGCTGGATTTCCGCCGATCCCGACGAACGTTCGCTGCCCGCGATGGTCGAGTTGTGCGGCGCGGACAAATTCTTCTGGGCCTCCGATTTTCCCCATCCGGACCATGCCGGCAATTATATCGAGGACCTGGAGAAAATGGCGGCGCGGCTGGATGAGCGCGCGCGTCCCAAGGTGCTGGGCGAAAGCGTGATGCGCGTCTACAACTGCGCCATCTAATCGCGCCGCAAAATTGGTCATGAGTCCTCGCCTGCTCACCGGATCACGACAGCGGCAAGCTGTTTCGGCCTGGTCTACGTAGCTAATCGACTACACCATGAAGACCATCCCCCAACGCGAACTGCGCAACCGCATCAGCCATGTGCTGCGTGAAGTTGAAGCTGGCACCCGTATGCGCATCACGGTGGACGGCCGTCCGGTCGCGGAGCTGGTCCCGATTGGCGCGCGCCGAATGTTCGTGTCGAAAGACGAGGTGGTCGCGCTATTGCGGCGCGCTCCGCTCGATCGGCAGTTCGAGCGTGACTTGGAGATCATCGGCGCCACTATTGACGAAATGTGATGATGGCGCCAAGTCAAGAGAGGGGTCTTGCTCGACACCGCGGTCTTCATTGTCCGCGAGACGGGCCGGCAACTGGGCGAGTTGCCAGAAACAGCCGCCATTTCCGTAGTCACGCTCGCGGAGCTCCATTTAGGCGTTCTGATGGCCCAGGGCCAGTCTAGCCGGGCGCGGCGGTTGCGTACCTTGGCTGCGGTGCAACATTCGTTTGAACCACTTCCAATTGACGCGGAGGTGGCGCGGGCGTTTGCTGAAATTGTCGCGGCGGCCGGAGCGCGTGGACAAAGACCGAAGATCATGGACGCCTGGATAGCCGCTACTGCCATGTCTCACGGCCTTATAGTGTTCACGCAAGACAAGGATTTTGCGTCAATCCCGCAAATTCGCGTGATGATGGTATAAGCTGGCGACGCCCTTGGCGAACGGGGTTCCACGGAACCCTTGGCTGCGGCGATGCCGGGCACAAACCTATTGCACGGCGGTACGGCGGCGCTTTAGAAGATTCACATCGAATTTAAACATGCGCGCGGCGTTGAGGCCCAGCACCTGGGCGCGCTGATGGTCGTTGAGGCAGCTCATTTCGCGCTCAATCGCGGCGGCGGAATGTGGCCAGGTCCCTTCCGCATGCGGATAATCGTTGGCCCACATGAAGTTTTCGACCAGATCGAATTTCTCCGCCAATTCGAGCCCGGCTGGGTCTTCCTGGAAGGTCGCGGCGCCATGCTGACGGAAGTATTCGCTGGGTAATTTTTTTAGCTTCGGATAGGCCCACAGATGATGCTTGCGATAGGCCTCGTCCATCGCGCCGAGCGCCCACGGCACCCATCCGATGCCGCATTCGACCGCCGCAAAGCGAATTTTCGGAAAGCGTTCGAGCACGCCCGAAGCGCAGACATTGGCGATCGGCTCAATTGTCGGCGACAGCGAATGCGAGACGTAATTGATCACGGCGCCGCCGTCGGCGCGCGCCGCGCGCGGGTCGCGCCCGGTCGAGACGTGAAACGTGATGGGCAGGTCGCAGTCCTCGACCACCGCCCATAGCGGATCATAAAGCGGCAGGTTGTAATTCGGATGACGCGCGTCATGCGCACCGAAAATCGGCTTGCACGGCAAGGTCACGCCGCGAAATCCCATCCGCGCGACACGCTTGATTTCGTCGATCGCAAGCGCGACATCGGCGGTCATAATCGCCGCCATCGGCGACATGAAATCGTTGTAAGGGCCGTAAACTTCCCACGCCCAGTCGTTCCACACGCGGCATTGCGCGGCGCCGAACTCCGGGTCCGGCGTCGCCCACATTGCCAAGCCCTTGTTGGGGAAGACGATCTCGGCGTCGATGCCATCGCGCGTATGGTCGCGAATGCGATCGAGCGGATCGCGCCCGGCTAGTCCGCGCAGCCGATCCTCGCCGCCTTTGGGCGCGTCTTCGAGATTGCGCACGCGCACGCGCGAGCGCTGATAACCCTCGACCACGGTCCATCGCTCGCCTTTCTCGTCAACTTCGACATGGGGCAGGCGCGCGCGGAATTTCATATCGATGCGCTCCCACCACAGTTTGCTCGGCTCGTTGACATGACAATCGGCGGAGATCATCAGGTATTTGTTGGGGTCGTCCGGATGCGCGGTGCGGCTCCAGCCCTGATGGCCCGGCGTCTCCAAGCGCCAGCGGTTTTTCTCATCGACTTGATTGGTTTCTTCGATCATTGCACGCCTCTGACAGTGGATTGGCTTCTCATTTTCGTCAGCCTGAACGTGTGTGAAGATTTTGTTTGTCTGTCATTCCGAGCACAGCGAGGAATCCCGGATCTTTCTGCTTTTCCTGTGTTTTTCGGGATTCTTCACTTCGAAAACTCCGTTCAGAATGACAAAAATTCACAGACTCTGAGTGAAGCGCAGGATGACAAAGAAAGACTCGTTGGCATTAAATGAGGCGTAGCTCCTTCATCACCGTGCTCAGCTTCTCGGCCGCCGCCGCGCTCATTGGTGTAAGCGGCATGCGCATCTCGTTGGTACACTTGCCCATCATGGCGCAAGCCTGCTTGACGGGAATCGGATTGGTCTCCAAAAATAGCGCGCGCGTCAACGGCAGCAGGCGGTAATGGATTTCCCGTGCCTTTGCGAAATCATTGTCGAGCGCCGCCGCCGCCATCTCGTGCATCTCACGCGGCATCACGTTGGTCACCACAGAAACCACGCCCTTGGCGCCCATCGCCATCAACGGCAGCGTCAACGAATCGTCGCCCGACAACAGGGTCAGCCGTTCGCCGCACAGCTTCATGATATCCGCGCACTGGTCCATCGAGCCGGAGGCTTCCTTGATGCCCGCGACGTTTTTAATTTCACACATGCGCGCGAAGGTTTCCGGCAGGATATTCGAGCCGGTGCGTCCCGGGATGTTGTAAACGAACAAAGGTAAATCGACGGCGGCGGCAACGGTCTTGTAATGCCGAAAGATGCCATCCTGGGTCGGCTTGTTGTAATAAGGTGAAATCATGAGCGCGCCGTCGGCGCGCGCCTCACGCGCGAACGTGGTCAGCCGGATCGCCTCGGCGGTTGAGTTCGAACCGGTCCCCGCCAGCACCGGCACGCGGTGGCGCGCCTGCTCGATGACCGTGTTAATCACCTGCTCATGTTCGGCATGCGTGAGCGTCGCCGATTCGCCAGTCGAGCCGCATGGCACCAGGCCGTCGATCCCCGACTGAATTTGCCATTCGGCCAACTCGCGCAGCGCCGCCAAGTCGACCACGCCATCACGAA
This sequence comes from Binataceae bacterium (SeqCode), assembly GCA_050736615.1. Lineage (GTDB taxonomy): Bacteria > Desulfobacterota > Binatia > Binatales > Binataceae > JBOHWJ01. Next base: position 16,656 of record JBOHWL010000240.1, read on the forward strand.
ACGGTGTGATAATTGCCGAGAAGGCCCCGTTGAACATCATCAATGACCTCCGATTCCCAGCTTTTACGCCACTTCATCGTCGCGCAGATCGATTGTGCCGCGAAACACCTCGACCGCCTCACCCGTCATGAAGACGTGATTCGCCTCGTCGCCATGCTCGCGCCATTCGAGTTCCAGATTGCCACCGCGCAACGCCACGATGGCGCGGCACTCCGCACGGCCGGTCAGCGCGGCAGCGACCAGCGCGGCACATGCGCCGGTGCCACACGCCAGCGTCTCGCCCGAACCACGCTCCCATACTCGCATTCGCAGCCGGTCGCGCGCGAGCGGCAGGATGAATTCGGTATTGACGCGGCGCGGGAAGAAGCGATGATGCTCGAACTGCCGGCCCAATCGGGCAAATTCGTGATCGTCGAGGGCCAAGATCTTTTCGTCTTCGACGAAGACCACGCAATGTGGATTGCCCATCGAGACCGCAGTGATCAGCCAATTACGGCCCGCGACCTCGAGTGGATATTCGATCACACGGCCATCCTGATCCACAGGAATTTCACGGCCTTCGAGCAGCGGCGCGCCCATATCGACGGTCGCCTCGGATGGCCGCCCGTAGCCATCAAAGCCGAGTTTGACTGACTTGACGCCGCAATCGGTTTCGACCATTACCGGATTGGCCGCTGCCTTGGCGAGTTCGTAATGCAATCGCGCCAGGCAGCGGATGCCATTGCCGCACATCTCGCCGCGGCTGCC
>JBOHWL010000241.1:0-8221 GCA_050736615.1 Binataceae bacterium (SeqCode)
CAACGACATCATGTCGATAACCGTGCGCACCTTCTTTCCGGTCTCACCGGGATACATGGAGGTAAATGCGTGGTCACTGGCACCGGCCGACGACAGCGCCGAGGATAGCGCGCTGCGGTTGGATAACTTCCTCACCTTTCTTGGCCCCGGCGGTTACGCCACCCCCGACGATGTCGAAATGCTCGAGTCGTGCCAGCTTGGTTTCGCCAATCGGGAGGTGGGATGGTCGGATATTTCGCGGGGGATGAAACGCGCCAATCCTTCGCCGTCCGACGAACTGCAAATCCGCGCATTTTGGCGGCGCTGGAACGAATTGATCACAGGGGTAAAGGTGGCGCGCGCGCAACGCGCCGCTTGACGTCGCAACGATTCAATCAGGCAATGGAAACCGAATCGCGCACGGCCACGCGGGCGGAAGTCGAGGAGTTCCTCTATGCGGAAGCCGCGTTGCTGGATGAATGGCGCCTGGAGGAATGGCTCGAGCTGCTCACCGAGGACGCCACTTATCAAATCCCGCCCACCGACAATCCGGACGGCGCGCCGGATAATACGCTTTTCATCATCGCTGATGACATGTTGCGGATTCGCTCCCGGGTCAAGCAATTACTCGGCCGGTTCGCATGGGCGGAGAATCCGCATTCGCGGACCCGGCGCATGATCAGCAATGTGCGCATCGTCGCTGATGACGGCACGGCCATCCGCGCCGCCGCCAACTTCGTGGTGTACCGGATGCGTTATGAGCTGGTGGATACCTACGTCGGCCGCTATGAATACGAGCTGGTGCGGCGCGGCGGCGCGGTGAAAATCCGCCGACGCAAGGCGATCCTTGACCTTGAAGCGTTGCGCCCCCATGGTAAGGTCAGCTTCATTCTGTGAGGCCAAACCGATTAGCCAAAACGCGGTATCCAATTCGCCGCGGTGACGCGTGACCGGGAATTCAGTGAATCACGTTGGAGCAAATGAATGGAGGTGAACGTCGATGGAACGGCTCAAAGGAAAAGTTGCGCTGATTTCCGGCGGTGCGCGCGGGCAAGGCGCGGCCGAGGCGCGTTTGTTCGCGGGCGAAGGAGCGCGGGTCGTGATCGGCGACGTGCGCGACGAACTCTGTAAGAAGACCGCCGATGAAATCAATGCCAGGTTCGCGAAATCGGTCGTGCCCATACATCTGGATGTGACGCGCGCGCCGGATTGGCGCATCGCCGTCGAGGCGTGCCAGGGTGAGTTTGGCGGCCTCGACGTGCTCGTCAACAACGCCGGCATCGCCAATGTCAAAGGGATCGAGGAGACCAGCGAGGAGGAATGGGACTCGATCGTTAATATCAATCAAAAGGGCGTCTGGCTGGGAATGAAGGTTGCGGTGCCGGCGATGCGGCGCCGGGGCGGCGGCTCGATCATCAACATCTCTTCGATTTACGGGCTTATCGGCTCGCCCGGCTCGGCCGCTTATCATGGCACCAAAGGCGCCGTGCGCTTGCTTACTAAAGCTGCCGCCGTCCAGTACGCGCCCGACAAGATCCGGGTGAACTCGGTGCATCCCGGCATCATCCTCACGCCGATGGTGGATGCCGTCCCACGCGAGGACCTACAGTCGCTGATTGATATGGCGCCGATGAAACGCGGCGCACAGCCGGAGGAGGTGGGATGGTGTGTGGTCTTCCTCGCCAGCGACGAGGCCTCATTTGTGACTGGCGCGGAATTGGTGGTCGACGGCGGTTACACCGCGGTTTAAGCTTCGCACCGGCGTCGTTATGTCATTTCAAGTTCTGAAAATTGTCATTTTGACCGCGCTAAAGGGGAACCTCCGGACAAGTCTTTCCTGTCATTCCGAGCGCAGCGAGGAATCCCGAATCTTTTGCGCTTCGTGGGTTTTTCTCGGGATTCCTCGCTCCGGCAGCCTCCACTCGGAATGACAAATAAAAGACTTGTGCAGAGATTCCCTAATAGCTGCCGTTATGCGAGCAAGCTCTCTTCTTTGTCATTCTGAGCGAAGCGAAGAATCTCGGACAGCTTCGCGTAGCGAAGCCGGTACCGGTTTCCTTGTCCGCGGAGCGCCCCTTACAAGGTCCGGCTATTTTGCACCCCTGATTTTGATCGCCTCCAGTTCATCGAGCGTGCGTGGCCAATCGTCGTGCATCAGCCGCGATAACGCCCGGTCTGCCAGCAACCGTCCTCCGGTCTGGCATCGTGCGCAATAGTTCGCTTCGTTGGCGGCATAACGAATCCGCTGAATCGGCGCGTTACAACGTGGACACGGCTGGCGGTAACGGCCATGCACCGCCATGCCTGGTTGAAAGGCGGTCACCTTTTCGGGAAATCCACCGCCGGCCCGCGCTCGCAACCGCTCAATCCAGTCCGTCAGGACTGTCCGCGTCGCCTCGAACAGATGCGCCATCTCGGTTTCGCTCAATTTTTGCGTCAAGGCTGCGGGAGACAGACGCGCCGCGAATAGAATCTCATCGGAGTAGGCGTTGCCGATGCCGCTCAACAGGCGTGGATCGGTAAGCGCGCGCTTGAGTGTGTGATTTTCACCTTTCAGCATCGCCGCGAATTGTCTCTGGTCCGTTTCGAGCACCTCCACGCCGCCCGGGTCAATCGCGCGCAGCCCGGCCTCGCCGGCCATCAGATGTAACGACGCCCGCTTCTGCGTGCCCGCTTCGGTGAGCAGCAGACTGCCATTGGAAAACTCGAATACGGCCGCTCCACGTCGAACTTTCGCCTCACCCTCGCTCCAGTGAAGTCGCCCGGCGATCATCAGATGCAACACCAGCCACAGGTCGTCTTCAAGCCCGATCGCGATTCGTTTGCCGATCCGGCGCACCTCAATGACTTGTTTGCCTTCGCTCATCGTAACCGGTGGCGCGGCCGTGCGCAGAAGAAACGGGCTGGCCAGGCGAATACGCTCAAGCCTCCGGCCGACGATCCGCGCATTTAGCGCCTCGATATAAACCGCGATGTCGGGCAGTTCGGGCACGGCTGGTAGTATTACCGCAATCCAGGCCGCCGCGTCAGTGCGGCGCGGAATTTCAAATTGGTTATTCGCCAACGGCGGCGCTAGAGCAATGAAACCGGAGGTGTCATGCCAATCATCGATATGCACAATCACTTCATCGCGCCCGCGGTAATTGATTTTCTGGCGCGCGAGGGTTCCGATTACGCGACCCGCATCATTGAGCGTAATGGCCGCCGCTTTTTCCTCATCCAGGAAAGCGCGCGCCGTCCGATCGATGGTCCGATATCGGATGCGTCCGCGCGTCTCGCGGATATGGACCGCGAAGGCATTACCGCGCAAGCGATCTCGTGCTTGCCCTTCCTGATGTATCCCGAAGTCGCACCCAAACTCGGATTGGCGATCGCGCAAGTTAACAACAATGCGTTGGCGGCGATCGCCTCCGAGCGTTTTTTTCCGCTTGCTTCGGTGCCAATGCAGGATCCCGGGACCGCCGCGGTCGAACTCGAACGCGCGCACAAGCTGGGCATGCGCGGCGTGGAGATTCCTCCAAGGGTAGGCCAGCGCCAACTCGACGAGCCGGAGTTCGAGATTTTTTGGACGGCGGCCGAAGCGTTACAAATGGCGGTATGTATTCATCCGTTTGAAGCCGCTCCCGCCGGCGCGCTGGCACGCTATTTTCTCGGCAATCTGGCCGGCAATCTGTATGACACCGGCTTGGCCGCCGCGCTGCTTATCTATGGCGGCGTGCTCGAACGCCATCCCGCACTGCGCGTGCTCCTGTACCATGGCGGCGGGACGCTGCCGGCGATCCTCGGCCGCATGGATATGGGCTACCGCCTGGTGGCCGAATGCCGTACGGCGATTCCACGTCCGCCTTCAACCTACATCAAGCAGTTTTCCTTCGATATCATCACGCACAACCGTCCGCTATTGCTTCACTTGATAGATAATTACGGCTCCGATCGGTTTGTAATCGGCAGTGACTATCCGCTTCCCGCCGGATTGGCTCATCCGGTCGAAGAGGTGAAAGCGCTCGGGCTGGAGCCTCGTGACGAGCAAAAAATTCTGGGCGGCAACGCCTCCGCGCTGCTTGGAATTTAGCTTTCGCTGTTTTTCATGCCGCCGCGGCGGGAACTGATCGCGTGCGCCGCTGGCGTATGGTCAGATACGCCTCACGTTCGCCCTCGATTGAACTTGGCAGAAGCTTTGCTCGGGGACACGAGAGGTGGGCACAAAGTGGAAAAGAACCCTTCGCAATGGCTCGGATGAGAGCTCGCGGCGTACTCGTGAGATGATGGCTCGCGCCGTGCGCTTCAATTGGCTTTCACCAATTATTGTCCAAAGGAGAGATGAGATGGCCGAGAACATCCAAATCGGTTATCAGGCGTTCGTCTCCGACGGCGGTGAGGAATTCGGCGCGGTGCGCGCGGTCGCGCCCCATGGCCAGCCAGTCATCGTCGTCTACGTGGAGAATGCCGGTGAATTCACCGTGCCGCTCGACGCCGTCGAGGCGGTCCATTCGCAAAAAGTGATACTCCGCTGTGATAAGCTTGACCCGCAGCTCCGCTCCGCTATCGGTCACGCCCACGACGCCGAAGACCCCAACGCCTGAACGGTGGTGACATCAATGCGCGCAATCACAGTAATTCCCGGTCAAAAGAATTCGCTGCGTCTCGACCAGGTGCCGGAACCTTCGTCCGACAACGCTATTTTGGTCAAGGCGCTCGCATTGGGTATCTGCGGAACCGATTTAGAGATCGTTTCGGGTCAATACGGCTGGGCACCGCCGCATCATGAGCGATTGATAATCGGCCATGAATCACTCGGCCGCGTCGAGCGCGCACCCGCTGACAGCGGTTTCAACCCGGGTGATTTAGTCGTCGGCGTGGTCCGCCGACCCGACCCGGTGCCGTGCTTCGCCTGTGCGCACAATCAGTGGGATATGTGCCGCAACGGCAAATATACCGAGCGCGGTATCAAACAGCGCGACGGTTACGGTGCGGAATTATATGCCGTCGAACCGGATTTCCTGCTCAAGCTCGATCCCGGGCTCGGCCTCAATGGTGTGCTGCTGGAGCCAACCAGCGTGGTGGCGAAAGCGTGGGAGCAAGTCGAGCGCATCGGCCATCGCGCGGAATGGGCGCCGCGCCAGGTGCTGGTGACCGGCGCCGGACCGGTCGGACTGCTCGCGGCGCTCTTGTCCGTCCAGCGCGGCCTGGAGACGCATGTACTGGATCGCGTGACCGACGGCCCCAAGCCGGGCATCGTGAAGCAGCTCGGGGGCATCTATCATATCGGCGCGATCGCGGATTTGGGCTTCGCCCCCGAAATAGCGATCGAATGCACCGGCGCGTCGCAACTCGTGCTGGACGCGATGGAGCATTGCGCCGCCGACGGCATCGTATGTCTGGCCGGCGTCTCTTCCGGCGGACGAAATCTGAGTATCGATCTCGGCGCGCTCAATCGCACCATGGTATTGGAGAACAGCGTGGTTTTCGGCACGGTGAACGCGGCTATGCGCCATTATGAGCAGGCGGAAAAGGCCTTGAAGGCCGCCGATCCGAATTGGCTCGGGCAACTGATTTCGCGGCGGGAACCAGTCGATAAGTTCAACCACGCCTTCGTCCGTCATCCCGGCGACATCAAGGTGATTGTGCACTTCGAATAGCCACTTGATTATGCGCTTGGGCGCAAGCGGCATCTGTCACTTCGAGCGCACCAGCGCAGCCGACACTAGGCGGAACCAAGTGATGCCGAGCTAAGGAGTCCGCGACGTGCGTGTTTAATCGAGCAAGCGGGCCAGTCCTGACTTGGCCGACGGCTCGCGGACTCGCCGGCCCCACGGCCGCGTTCCAAGTCGAGCTGCCGGACTCAAGGCATCAACGCGGAGAGCTGGGTTTTCCGCTCAGACAAGAATAATCGCTCCACTCTTCGGCTGCGCTCCGGCAGAGTCCGATTCCTCGCGATCGTGTCCCCAGGCGTGTGGAAAAAGGAAACCGCGGATTTCCTGCCAGAGAGTTCAACGGTGCGCGGGGATGACCGGGAGGGTCAGATATGAGGCGAAGCCCCGCTGATGCATCACGGTCTGCAGCGCCGGACGCGTTTCGGCGTCGCTGAACATTTCATGCCCGGTGTTGGGATTGCGATCAAAGCGCGGGAAGTTGCTCGAACTGACCTCGAGCCGGATGCGATGCCCCGCCTTGAAGAGATTCGCGGTTGACCACATGTCAATGGTGAATTCGTAGACCTTGCCGGGCGTCAGCAGTTTCGGCTCACCGCGTGACTCGCGCACGCGCGCGCGGATAATCCCATCGGTCAGATTGCGCGCGAAACCGCATTCACTCACATCGACCAGCTTGGCGGTGAAATCCGTGTCGGGCGCCGACGACGAAGCATAAAGCGTCAGCGTGATCGGGCCGGTAATTTCAACATCCTCTTGCTGGGGTTCGGTTGAATAGACCAGCACGTCGCTCCGATGCTCGACCATCGCCTGATCGAAGGCGCCGCTCGGCACCGCGTTGGCATAGCAGCACAGGCCGCCGCCGTTAGTCGGCACCGGATTTAGCGGATTGTAGAGGAAACTGTCCGGCTGTTCATCGCCAGGCGTGTCGATTGCCAGTGCGCCGTCGCCATACGCGCTATTGGCTTTGCCGCGGCTATGGAGATAAAAGCGCCGCCATTCGGTGCCGGCCAGCGGCCATTCCTTTTCCTCCCGCCATTGATTGTGCCCCATCACATACAGACGCACCGGCGCGTCGTTGGAGACGGCGCTTGATTTACCCTTGAGCCAGTAATCGAACCAGTCGAGCTGCTGGCCGTCGATATCGACCGAGATCGGGCTTGAGCGAAAGCCCATATCGACCTGGCCGACCAGGCTATTCAACGGCACCGCGTGATTCCACGGCCCCAGCACCAGCCGCGGCGAGCGCGCGTCCGCGCTTTTCCCATGCGCCTTCATACCCAGGTAGTTGCGAATCGTGCCGCCCTGAAAAATATCGTACCAGCCGCCGATATTGAGCGCCGGAACGGTGATTTGAGCGTGATATTCTTCGATACACAGCTTGCGCCAGTAATCGTCATAGTAAGGATGGTCGAGCCAGTCGAAGAAATAGGGCGCGCCCTGCCGGAACATCGGGAATTCACGCAGCGGCATGAATTCGACGCGCTCACGCATCTGGTCGATCGAGTTCATCACCACGCCCAATTCCTCGTTGACCGCTGGATTGTTCTCACGCTCGCGCATCAGGCGCGCCAGGCCCAACGAGGTCATCAACCAGCTCACGTTGAAGAACAGCGAAAAGGCGCCGCCCTGGTAAGTCCAGCCGTCGTGATAGTCGCTCGCGGTTATCGACGGCGCGATAGCCTTGAGGCTGGGGGGATTTTGCGTCGCCGCAAGCCATTGCGTCGCGCCCATGTAGGAAGCGCCGAACATCCCGGCCTTCCCGTCCGCCCATGGCTGGCGCGCGAGCCATTCGATTGTGTCATAGCCGTCGCGTGCTTCGTCGGTAAAACAGGTGAAGGTGCCGTCGGAAGCGAAACGGCCGCGGCAGTCGACGAACACGACATTGTAGGCGCGCTGAGCGGCGCGAATTGCGTCGAGGGTCAGCATCGAAATCAGCGGGAACTTTTTATCATACGGCGTACGGTTGATCAGCACCGGCAGTTTGTCGCTACTGTCGGGACGATAGAGGTCGCCCTTGAGGATGCACCCGTCGCGCATGGGGATTTCGAGATTTTTTTCGATTACGATTCTGGCCATCGCTGAGACTCCATTCGGTTTGTCCTATCGCGCTTGTAGCCCGCACGCGTTGTAAATCGCAAGAGTCACCGGCTCGGGATGACCAACAGAAATGCTCCGCGAGTATTACTGTGGCTTTCCGGACTGGACGCTAACGAACCTCCGTTTACACTGTCTCTGTCATTTCGAGGTGCAGGCTGCCGTAGCGAGGAATCCCGGTCAAAGCCCTTAGAAAAAGAACAAAGAATCTGGGATTCCTCGCTTTCATCCGCAACTCGCAGACTCTTTGTCCTGGACGCGACTCGCAGACTCGTTATTCCTAAACGAAGCTCGCGGACTCGCTTGCTCGCTCCGCCTTTGGCTTCGCTAATGCGCTCGGCTCCGCTAGCGGCGCTTGCAATGACCGATCGGACTTGTGCGGAGGTTCCCTGGCATAGCGGAGACGAAGAGAGCAAACGAGTCCTGACTTGGCCGACGGCTTGCTGACTCGCCCGCTCCCAGGGAGCTGCGTTGAAGAAAATAATCGGGGCGGG
>JBOHWL010000242.1:0-2925 GCA_050736615.1 Binataceae bacterium (SeqCode)
GCGCGTCCGAATCGGCCGCGCGGTGCCGAAGCGAAGAGATAATACGGAGGCGTGCCTGATGGCCAATCACGAGGAACTGCTCACGTTGGACGTTGCGAACCTGGCCCTCAAATTTCGCGCGCGTGAATTATCCCCGTGCGAGGTGACTGACGCCTATCTCGCCCGGATCGCGGCGACCGAGCCACGCCTGCACGCCTACATCACCGTCACGGGCGAGTTCGCGCGCGCCGCCGCGCGGACGGCCGAAGCGGAAATCATGGCGGGGCGATGGCGCGGGCCCTTCCACGGCGTTCCGGTCGCGCTCAAGGATCTCTGCTGCACCGCGAGAATCCGCACCACCAGCGGTTCAAAAATCCTTGCGGAGCACGTGCCCGATTACGACTGCACGTTATGGGCGCGGCTGGCCGCGCAAGGCGCGATCCTGCTTGGCAAGCTCAACATGCATGAATTCGCCTGCGGCGGCACGGCGGCCAATCCGTTCTGGGGCACCACGCTCAATCCTCACGACGTTGAGCGGATTCCCGGCGGTTCGAGTTCCGGATGCGCCGCGGCTATCGTGGCGCGCAGCGCCGCCGCGACCATCGGCAGCGATACCGGCGGTTCGATCCGCATACCCGCGGCGTTTTGCGGCTGTGTCGGGCTCAAGCAGACCTGGAGCCGCGTCAGCCGCTACGGCGTCTTGCCGCTGGCCGATTCACTCGATCATGCCGGACCAATCACGCGCAGCGTTCGCGACGCCGCGCTGATGCTCGGCGTTATCGCCGGCCATGATTCCAACGACGCCACCTCCAGCCGCGCGGCGGTTCAGGACTATACGCAGACGCTCGGGCGGGATATCAGTGGCATGCGCATTGGCGTTATCCGCGAGTTGCAAAGCGGCCTTGCGCCCGAGGTGGCGGAGTCCTTCGCTGCGGCGATGAAGCTGCTGATCACGCTTGGCGCGCATATCGACGAGATTTCTGTACCTTCAATCGAAGCTGCGCCGGCCGCCGCACTTGCGATTATTTGGGCCGAGGCGCTCGAATTTCATGAACCGTGGTTGCGCACCCGCGCAACGGATTACAGCAAAGGCGTGCGCCGGATGCTGGAAATGGCCACGACCAGCAGTGTTACCAGCTATATTCGGGCGCAACGGGCGCGGGCGCTCATGACCGGAGAATCCATGCGCGCTTTCGAGCGCTGTGATGTGTTGGCGACGCCGTCATGTGCCGAGATACCCGCTAAGATCAGCGATGCGCATGGTTCCAGTGCGGCGGCTGGGCTCGCCGAGATGATCCGCCATACCGCGCCTTTTAATCTGACCGGGATGCCCGCGTTGGCGCTGCCGACCGGGATAACCGCCGGCCACGCGCCACTCTCGATGCAATTGATTGGCAAGCCGTTCGACGAAGCCGCGATAATTCGTGTCGGCGACGCTTATGAGCGGGCGCGCGGTGCGATGCCCGAAGCAGAATTCAATGCCGCGTAGCGCCGCCTCGCCGGAGGCCCTGAGCGCAGCCTTATCTGAACGCCGGCATCACCTGTTCGGCGAATTCCCGTAAGACCTCGCGCTGGGTGTCGGCGGGCGGCAGAATCAGGAGTTCGCGAAAGCCCGCCTGTTCCATTGCACGAATCCGCGTGATCAACTCGTCGGGTTCACCCGCCAGACAGGTGCCGCGAATCGCTTCCGGGGTCACGTACTGGCGTTCCTCCGGCTGCAGGAAAGTGCCATGACCCTCATGGATTTGCCGGAAGCGCGCGTTCTCGGGCAGGCTCATGCGCCCGACGCGCGCCAGATAATCGTCCCACACGTTGCGGAAGAACGGCGGGATTGCGTCATCGTCGCGCCTGCGGGACCTCCAGGTCTCGTACACGAAATGGAGCGCGCTTGCGACCTGCGCGCCGGTCTGATTGATGACGCGCTCGGACGTCAGCGCTTCGCCCGGATGCAACACGCACGCGCTGGTAAGTGACACGACATGGAAATCGCGCGGCAGGACCCGGCCCGCCGCTTGCGCCCCGGCTTCGATCTGCGCGAGGCGTCCGCCGATGCGCGCGTTAATTCCGCCAGCGGTCACCCAGCCGTCACCCCACTCGCCGGCTATCGCGCACGCCTTGGGCCCATTGGCGGCGACGTAAATGGGGATGCGCTTTTCCAGATTAATGAAATGGCGGTCGCGGTGCAGGAATTTTATCTCGCGGGTGCGTCCGCGCCAGGTATAATCGACCGCCTCACCGTCGAGCAGTTTGCGTGTAACACGCAGGTATTCGCGGAATTGCGCGATTGGCAATGGCGCTTGTCCCATCACGCGCATCGCGGTGTGTCCGGTCCCTATCCCCAGGAAGGTGCGGCCCGGCGCAAGTTGGTTGACGGTCGCAATCGAATGGGCGGTAACCGGCGCGATTCGCGTGCCCGCTATCGCGACGCCAGTGCCCAAGCGGATACGGCGCGTGTGGGCGGCGGCCAGCGCCAGCGTGGCGTAGCAATCCGACCAGATCATCTGGGAATCCGGCACCCATACGCTGTCATAGCCGAGTTCCTCGGCGTAAGGCGCCAAATCCCATTTGTCGATGTGCGTGTCAAACCCGGCCCCAAATTGCATCATTCTCACGTCCTCGGCGTCGAACATTGGTTGCGGCGCAACGCTTACGCCGCGCGCAGGCGAACGTTGCGATCATCAAAGGTCGCGACGATCTCAATTTTGCGAGATGAGAACTTGCGCGCTTTGATTTCGCGCCATGGCGTTGTTTTCATATTCCTGGTGCCGCTCAATGAGCGCGAGGAAATCATTTACTCCAACTCGCTCTAGCCCAACCAGGGAAGTTCGGCACAAGCTATGTCATTCCGAGCGCAATCCGCGCAGCGAGGAATCCCGGAAAGAGCTGCCGAATCCGCCAAAGGATCGAGATTCCTCGTTATGCTCGGAGTCTGTGAATTTTTGTCAT
>JBOHWL010000243.1:0-2086 GCA_050736615.1 Binataceae bacterium (SeqCode)
GGTCGAGCCCGGCACAAGGTTCATCCAGGATCAGCAATTGCGGACGCGCCATCAGGGCGCGACCGATCAGCACACGCTGGCGCTCCCCTTGCGATAGCACGCGCCAGGGACGCTCGCGCAGCGCCGCCGCTTCGACCTCGCGCAGAATTTTGAGTGCCTGCTGGCGTTCGTCAGCGCGCACTTCGCCCCACATCCCGATCATCGCATGACGGCCGCTGATGACCGCTTCAAGCGCCGTCTCATGACCCGCCATCATCTGGCGGATGCTGGAGCTGCAAAGCCCGATGCGCTTGCGTAATTGCCGCCAGTCCGAGCGCCCGTAGGTTTCGCCGAGGACCGATATTTCTCCTTGGGTAAGCGGCAGATAGCCAGTCAAGGCGCTCAGCAGCGAAGTCTTACCCGAGCCGTTGGCGCCCAGAATCACCCAATGCTGGCCGCGCTCGACCGTCCAATCGATACGACTCAAGATGGGCTCGTCGCGTTCGATCCTGAGCCCCTCGATACGAATAACCGGGAAATTTTTCGACAGCCGGCCAGCGCCGTTGAGCGTCGTAGTCGCCGCTTTGCGCATAAGCGAGGCCGGTGCACGCTTTCCGGTTCGCGACGGCATTCAGCCAACCATCCCGTACTTGGCAAGAAACGGTTCCATCGCGCGAACGCATTGCGCCGGACGTTCAATCTGCAGGAAATGGGTGGTGCCCTCGATGGCTTCGTATTCCACCGGCATCTCCGCCGCGATTGCCTGACCAATGCGCGCGGGTGTGTCGCCCACCGAGGGATCCGCGCAGATAAGTTTCACCCCGACCGGCATATGCGCCAGTCCGGCCCACGCGCTGGCGTCGCGGTTACTGCGAAACACGTGCGCCTCGTATTCACGAGGACACGCCAACACCCAGTCACCGGCGACGGGATCGGGACGGAGCGTCGCCCGCGCCATCAACTCGTAAGCGGCCGGCTGCCATAATTTGAACCGCCGTGCGAGCTGAGCGGCGAGCCCGGCAGGTTCTGGGTAACGCGGCGTCCGGCGGTCGGCGCGGCTGGCGATATCGTCTTCGTTGGTGCGCTGGACATTTCTCAGTGGATGGCCGTCGCGAGGAAAAAACGGCGGATCGAAAAGCACCAGCGGGTCCCAGCGCGAGCCCATTAGTTGTGTATGTGTGGCCGCGCTCACCGCCGACAGCGAATGAAACACCCCGGCAATCCGTTTGACTCCGAAGTGGGTGCCGATTTCGAGCCAGATGCGTTCCAAATCGCGAATGAATTGCGGCCAGTTATGGTGCGCGAAATCGCTGAGTGGATTTTCCCCATGATTGCGGAAATCGAACAGGATCAAATCATAACGGTCGCGCAACAAATCCCAGAATGGAAAATAACCGTCTATCGCGAGGCCGTTGCCGTGACTGAGCGCCAACCGCGGCCCCGCCGGATTGCCATGCCGGCGCAAACGGATAATGGCGCCACCCTCCATCCGGAGGGCGACGGTTGTGAGCGGACTCGGCAGCTTCAATCTCTTCTCCCTTCACGCCCAGCATCCCCATCGCTTCCAATCAGAAGGATGTCGCGGACGCTTCGATGCTAGCAACAAGCAACCGCGTAGCGCAAAAATGAGCGCGCGCCCAGCTTGTTCAAGGATATCGCCGCACGCTAGGCTGAATCACGATCCCGTGAAACCATTGCACGTCTTCAATTCGCTGAGCCGCGCGGTCGAGGAATTCTCGCCGTTAGACCCGCCGCGGGTGAGCTACTATTCATGCGGGCCCACGGTCTATTTGCCGCAGCATCTGGGCAACATGCGCGCCTACGTGTTCGTCGATACCTTGCGGCGCGTGCTCGAATTCAACGGCTATCAGGTCCGCCACGTGATGAATATCACTGACGTTGGCCATATGACCTCAGATGCCGATGCTGGCGAGGATAAAATCGAAAAAACGGCGCGCGCCGAGGGCAAGTCGCCGCGTGAAGTGGCGGATTTTTATATCGCGCAATTCAAGGCCGATTGCGCCAGGCTCAATATCGAACTGCCGGCCGCACCGCTGCTATGCCGCGCGACCGACCACGTCGGCGACATGATCGCACTGATCCAGCG
>JBOHWL010000244.1:0-49371 GCA_050736615.1 Binataceae bacterium (SeqCode)
GCTAAGGAACCTCTGCACAAGCCCACTTGTCATTCTGAACGGAGTCTGCGAAGTGAGGAATCCAGATACAGCGCTGGCAAAATCAAGAGATCCGGGATTCTTCGCTGCGCTCAGAATGACAGACTTACGCCTTGTGCAGAGCTTCCCTACTCGACGCTCGCGTCCCGTCATTCCAACTCGATCCTCCCCGGAAGTCAGCTCAACGGCGGGAGATGATTCGCGAGTCGAATTGCAATTACAGGTCGAGTCACGGTTCAGAAAAAGGGCCGCACATCGCGAATTACTGAAGCGGCAATCTAAATGCCGCGCTAAGCGTTGGCCTCATGCGGATAACCTTGGTCTGTCCCACGACGCAACTTGGCCAACGGATGACGGGAGCCCCACAGGCCAAGCACTGGCCATCCACCGCGGCTGCGCCGAACGCGCAGCGCCAGCCCTGTCGCGCGCCATCCGCCGCGGCGAATCGCCTTCTGCGATTTGCGATTGGTTACGCTCACCCGAGCGTATCCCGCAGTGTAACCTCGCTCCTGGCAGAAAATGCGGCTGCGCGTACCGAGCGCGGTGTAAATCCGATTGCCCCGCCAGTTGTCATCCACGTACAGGTCAAAGCTGTACATCTGATGATCATCAAGGGCGATCATTTCGCCCTCTTCGGGTCCCGGGCGCAGCCGGATCCAGCTATAGGCGACGAGTTTCGAACCCGCGCGCGCAATGAAGCAGACGCAGCCATGCTCGCGGCGCCACTTGAAGAGTTCACGGCGGCTCGGGTGTGGAGGCAGACGCAGCATCGCGGCTTCATCCTGGTCCGCCGCCGAAGCCAATCCTATTTCGACATCGACACCCGCGTCGAACGGAGCGATCGGAGCCGTCAGGTCGCGGCTATAGATAATGCAGAGCTCGAGCCGTCGCAACGGCCGCGTCAGTTCAGCCGCCACGCGGCGCGCCCATTTGTAGAGGTCGGAAGACCAGATACGTTGCCGGATCAGACGAAAATTGTTTCCCGATGGCGCGGTCAAGTCGACGTGATTCATTGAGGTTTCCTTTGCAAATCCCGGAACGCGTTGCCAACCCGTAGCGGCTGCAACATCCGGGAAGTTTCCCCCCGCTTGAATCGCAAAAGCGCCTGCAATTCTAGCCGTTCAGTGGATCGAAGCCATCCTCAGAAAGTCAGTAATTCACCATCCCCAGCGGCAAATAAATGCCGACTGAACCAGCCAGCCAAATTAATGGCAAACGTCACGTAATGAGACGAGGCGGAATAGCGGGCGAGCCTTCATATTGGCAAGGCCGGTTGGGACCCGTGGCGTTATTGCTTGCGGCAGATGGTCAGCCCATCGGAAACCGGCAGCATCACCATCTCGACTCGCCGGTCGGTCGCGAGAAAATCGTTGAGCTCGCGGATCGCGCGTGTATCGTCAGTCTGATTGCGAGGATTCAACACCTCGCCGCTCCAGATCACGTTGTCGATCAGAATCAAGCCGTTGGGGAGAAGACGCCGCAGCACTTCTTCATAGTAAACGCGGTAGTTGATTTTATCCGCGTCAATAAACGCAAAATCGAACGTCTCGCCCGCCGGCAAAGCGCGTATCGTTTCGGCCGCCGGCCCCAGCTTAAGACGAATCCGCTCCGTGAGTCCGGCTTTTTCCCAGTATCGCCGCGCGACCGCGGTCCAATCCTCGCTTACGTCGCAGCACAGCAGCGTGCCGTCTTCCGGCAGCGCCCGCGCCACACAGATCGCGCTATAACCGGTGAACGTGCCGATTTCTATCGCATGGCGCGCCCCGCTGACGTGGGCGAGCAAACTCATGAAGGTGCCTTGCTCCGGCGCGATTTGCATCCCACTGATCGGGCCGAGGCGGGCGGTTTCGTCGGCGAGTTCACGCAATAACGGGTCACCGTTATGGCCGTGCGCGACGAGATACTCATAGAGTTGCTGATTGAGCGTTACGAACTTCCCTTCGGCCATACCTCACGCCTCCTGCGCGTATGAAAACTATCGTGGCATTCAGACCGTCGCATCCTGGCTGCTGGAACGAGAATTTCGGCTGTTTGGGGTTGCGGGGAGAGGATTTGAACCTCTGACCTCCGGGTTATGAGCCCGGCGAGCTACCAGACTGCTCCACCCCGCGCCGAGATACTATCCGTCCGAGTCGCGGCGGGTCAACCTGACCTCCTGATTCACGCGAACCTTGCCGCGCTTCGCGCGTGTGACAACCCGGGCCGTCACGCGTGAATGCGCATTCAAAAAGAATTTACTTTACGCGAGTCGCATACTTGATCGTTCAACGCGGCTAGGGAACCTCTGCGCAAGCGCCAGTTGTCATTCCGAACGGAGTCCGCCATTAGCGTAGCCGCAGGCGGAGCGAGCACACCAGGCGGAGCGAAGCGGAGCCGAGCGCATTAGCGAAGCCGAAGGCTTCGCTCGGGATGACAGATAAGATTTGCGGAGAGGCTCAGCTTGCGTTCCGCCTAATCCGGGACGATGCGGATATTGCAATCGCGATGAACTTTGCCGAAATCGATAACCTCCTTCTCAATCGGGCGCGGATTCGGCTGGGCCTCCTCCAACATCAGCCGCTTGGCCACCCCCGCTTCCATACCGTCGGCCTCGACCGAAACGTTGTGATCGTCGCACATGATAAACGCCATTTATGAACCGCTCCTTAACCCCTTAACGCTAGCCGATCGTGTCGTCGCTGTCAGCCCAAACTCACATGAACCGCGGCATGGCCGGGGCCCATGGTGCCCGTAGGGTCAACCACGAAACTCAACAGGTTTACGGTCGCCGCGGCTTTTGTGCTACTCGACTGATAAAGCCATCGAGGGAGCATTGGACACGATGAGTTTAAAGGGAAAAGCCGCAGCGATTGGAATCGGCGAACTGAAGCCCACCAAGGATGCGCCACCTGAGGCGACCCCACTCAAGCTGATGGGTCAGGTCGCGGCCGAGGCAATCGCGGATGCGGGCCTGGAGAAAAGGGATATCGATGGATTCCTGGTCGGAATGCCGTTCGCGGATCCCGGCATGCTCTATCCGGCGAGCGCGGCCGAGGTGCTGGGAATCAATCCGCGGATGCTCAACCAGGTCGATATTGGCGGCGCCAGTCCGGCTGGAATGATCTGGCGCGCCGCGGCCGCAATCGACGCCGGCCTGTGCAACGCGGTGCTGTGTATCGTGGCCGATCTCAATCGGACCGGTGATCAGCGCGTGCCCGTGGTATCGGTGCAGCGCGAATTCGAAGCGCCCTACGGAAATATCGGCGCCAATTGCGGCTATGCCATGATCGCCAATCGCCACATGTTCGAATACGGCACCAAGCCCGAACAGATGGCCAAGATCGCGGTCGATCAACGCACCAACGCGCTCAAGAATCCGCTCGCAACTTTCAATGACAAGCCGCTGACGATAGCCGACGTGCTCAATTCCCGCATGATCGTCGATCCCCTGCACCTTTTCGAAATCGTCAGTCCATGCAGCGGCGGTGCGGCGGTCGTGGTTGCCTCGCCGGAGGTGGCAAAACGCGCCAAACATCCGCCCGTATGGCTGCTAGGCGCCGGCGAGTATTCCAATCACGCATCGATCACTTACGCGCCTTCGCTGACCGACTCGCCGATCAAGCCGGCGGCGGATACGGCCTTTAACATGGCGGGCGTCGCACGCAAGGATATCGACCTCGTGTGCCCTTACGATTGCTACACCATCACGGTGTTGGTGACACTCGAGGATGCCGGTTTCTGCGGCAAGGGAGAGGGCGGCTCTTTCGCGATGGAACATGACCTTAGCTATGCGGGTGATTTCCCATGCAACACGCATGGCGGACAGCTATCGTTCGGGCAGCCCGGTTTGGGCGGCGGTATGAGTCATGTCACTGAAGCGATTCGTCAATTGATGGGTCGCGGCGGCGAACGCCAGGTCAAAGACGCGCACCTCGCCTACGTCAATGGCAACGGCGGCATCATGAGCGAGCAAGTCAGCCTGGTGCTGGAGCGGCGGTCATGAGCGACTACATCAAACCCGTACCCAAGCCTTCGCCTACCAGCCGTCCGTTTTGGGAGGCGGCCAAACGCCACGAGCTGAGCCTGCAGCAATGCGACGTTTGTCACGCGTATATCTACTATCCGCGCGACCGCTGTCCGCATTGTTTTGCCGATAAGTTGAATTGGCGCCGGGTCAGCGGGCGCGGCAAGGTTTACAGCTATACGGTCGTGCGACGCGCCTCGACGCGTTCATTCGCTGACGCACCGTATGTATTGGCCATCGTCGAACTCGACGAAGGCGTACGGATGACGACCAATATCGTGGCGGCGCCCGAGAAGGTGAAAGTCGGGATGCCAGTGACGGTGACGTTCGACGACGTGACGCCCGATCATACGCTGGTGAAATTCCAGCCCGCTTAGGCTGTTGATAAATCACGGTCTGCACCCCCTCTCTTTCTCCCCCGCAAAAAAGCGGGATAGAAGATTGCGGTAAGTGGCTTCTTCACGCAGAGTGTCGAGAAGCTCAAGCATCAAGTCGTAATGATAATGCCTTTTTCAACACCCTGTTAGGCAGGCAGATGCGGACGCATGCATACGCGTGCCCGCACATCCCGTCTCAGGCCAGCAGTACCGCCACAATTCCCGTCAAAAAGACGCCGTCGAACGTTCCCGCGCCGCCAATTGAAGCCACCGGCGCACCCAAATCTCCCAGCCGGTGCAAGTTCGCTATATCAGCCCCGATCAGCGTTCCCAGCACCCCGCTCACATACGCGATCACGTCCACATGCACCGTGCCGAACAATCCCGCCAAAAGCCATGCGCACAGCGCCGCCACGATTGGAGGAATAAACATCGGCGTGGCGATCCCTAGTCCCGCCACCGGTCGTGCCCATCGATGGACCAGCAGAGCGACAATCGCCACACCGATCAGCGCCGGCAGCAATGCGGCGGGCTGGCGTACGAGCACGTATATCGAAATCATCACCGGCACCAGCGCGCCACCCACATTGACCGCGAGCCTGGTCGAACCCTCAGCGTAATGGAGCGGCACCCGGTAACGCACGCCAAAGCTGTTGACGATCGCGGCCGGATGCGTGGCACCGCTCTCAATCCTCATCAAGGGAATATTGATGTAGGCGCCCAGCAGGCTCGCCAGCAGCGCCAGGAAGGCCAAATCCGGCGGCAGCCCGATCATGTGGAAGGCGTAATGGATTATGCCGATTTCGATTAGAACAAAGAGCGCCGCCAGAATCCCGAAGAAGATCAGCGCATAAAGCACCAGGAATGGTCCAAAGAACACTGCGCGCGATCATAGCACGACAGCGGGCTCGAGGCGTGCTTAAACATAGCGCTTGTTCCCGCCGTCGAATGGGCTAAGATGCGGCGACGGATGTATATCGGGCGCGAATGACGAGATGAAAGGCGACGATCACGCGCCGGCGCTGACCGGACGCACCCTCTTCACGGGAATTTTCGGCGACCCAGTGGAACATTCCCAATCTCCCGCGATGCACAACGCGACCTACGCGGCGCTTGGTCTGGAGCGCGCGTATATCGCTTTTCACGTCAAGCCCGCAAATCTGCAGGCCGCGATCGGCGCGCTCGCGGCACTAGGAATCCTCGGGGTGAATCTGACCGTGCCCCACAAACAATCCGCACTGCCGATGATGGCGACGGTGAGTGAAGAGGCTCGTATTCTGGGCGCGGTTAATTGCGTGACTAATCGGCCCGGCGGTCCGCACGGTGACAATACTGACGCGCGCGGCCTCGAGGCCGATCTGCACGACTTCGTCGCGCTGAACGGGCAATCCGCCATCGTGATCGGCGCAGGCGGCGCCGCCTCCTCGGCTATCCTCGCTTGTATCCGGATGGGAGCGCGCCAAATCGTTATCTGTAATCGAACCGTCGCACGCGCCGAGGCCATGGTTCGCCGCCTCAACCATTTTGTGTCAGCCCCTGAACTCCGCACCCGCGGCGCGCTTGAGGCGCGCGGCCTGGACGCGCTGCTCGAGCCACAGGTGCTCGGTTCCGCCGCGATCGTAATCAACGCCACGCCGATGGGCTTAAAGGCCGGAGCCTTCGCCCCGATTGCGTACGCAGCCACACTCGCGAATTGTCTTTTCTATGATCTGGTATATGCGGATGAACCGACGCCGTTCATCGCGGGCGCGGCCGCGCTTGGCCGCCGCACCGCCGACGGCGCTGGGATGCTGATAAATCAGGGTGAACTGGCCTTTGAGTTGTTCAATCAGCTAACCCCGCCGTCCGGAGTGATGCGCGCCGCCTTGATGAAGCGGCTCGGCCGTACCAACTCCGTCATCACCTGATGACTTCGTGCCTATCGCGCGAGACGGATTGTCTGTGCTTGATGCAAACGGCGCAAGCGCATATACGAGCGTGCAGGAGTACAGCGCATGTCCGCGACAGCCCCAACGCATAACGATGTGGTGCGGGAGGAATTCACCCGCCAGGCCGACGCTTACGCAACCGCCCCCGCGATCACCGACGCGGACAGATTGGCGCGTCTCGTCAACGCGATCCAACCGCCGCCCACGGCGCGCGCGCTCGAAATCGCCACCGGTCCGGGTCATGTCGCGATGGCGCTGGCGGCGCGATGCCGCGACGTTATCGGACTCGATCTTACCGCCGCGCCGATTGCGATCGCCGAGCGCCTCAGCCGCGAGCGTGCGATTACCAACGTGCGCTTCCAGGTTGGCGACGCGCAACGACTGCCCTTCGCCGATGGCGAATTCGACCTCTCCGTCTGTCGCTTCGCGTTCCATCACTTCGAGTATCCAGCCGCGATTCTGGCCGAGATGGCCCGGGTATGCCGCACCGGTGGCACGGTCGCAATCGAAGACTTGTTCGCAAGTGAAAATGCCGCGCGCGCGCAATACTCGAATCAAATTGAACACGTGCGCGACCATTCACACACGCGCGCACTCGCGCTGAGCGAACTGGCGCGGATGATGGCGGCGGCGGGAATCGAAATTCAACGGCTTTATTCAGACTCCCTCGCGCCGGAGGCTGAGAGCTGGATGGCGCACTCGCAGACTTCGGCTGAGGACGCGCGCGAGGTGATGCGCCTGCTGGAAGCGGATATGCGTGAGGATTTGAGTGGAATGTCGCCGTTCCTTAGGGACGGCCGGATGCATTTTATTCAGCGCACGGTCGCGCTCATTGGAACCAGGTTGGACAATTAAAGCTCGATTTGATGCGCCGGTAGATGGAGAGTGTTCAAATGAATGGCGTCAAAATTGGCATTGGCTTTGGCCTTTGGCGTTACGGGCTGCCAGAGCCCGAGACCATCTGCCGCTACGCCGAGGTGGCCGAGGCGGTGGGTCTCGATTCTCTCTGGCTGTCCGACCATATCGTCACACGCAATCCGTCGCTCGACATTACCTGCCTGTTCGCGATGATCGCGGCGCGCACGCGGCGGCTCAAAATGGGACCGAGCGTGCTGACCTTGCCGGCTCGCAGTCCCGTGCAGGTGGCCAAGACCTACGCCTCGCTCGATTACCTTTCAGGCGGCCGCATGATCATGGCGGTGGGCAGCGGCTCCGACGTCCGCGATCTCGAAGCCTGCGGCATCCCGGCTAACGAGCGCGGCAAACGGCTCGACGAGGGTATCGAAATCCTGCGCAAACTGTGGACCGAATCGCACGTAAGTTATCATGGCCGTTTCTATCATTTCGACGACGTCACGCTCGAGCCCAAGCCGCGCAAAGGTTCACTCGATATCTGGATCGGCGGCAAAAGCGACGCGATCCTGAAGCGCGTGGTGCGCCTCGGCGACGGCTGGTTTCCCGCGCTGACCAGTCCCGCCGAATTCCAGCGCGATATGGACAAGCTGATCGCCTTTGGCGAGCAGGCCGGGCGCACGGTCGATCCGCGTGAAGCCGGCGTGCTATTGCTCACTCACGTGAGCAAAAACGGCTGCGATGCGGCCGAAACGCTCGCGCCGTTCACGCGCGGACTGCCCATCAGCGCCGAGCAACTGGCGGAGCGTTCGATTATCGGAACCCCGGCGCAATGCGTCGAGCGGATTCAGCGCTTCATTGAGGCGGGCTGCGTAAAATTCGTGCTGCGACCAGCTTGCCCTCCCGAACAGGTGCTCGAGCAAATCGAAGCGTACGGCAAGGAGATTCTGCCGCACTTCAATTGAGGTTTACAAAAGCCGCGCCGCAGCGAGCAGGCTAGCCGGAGACTCGGCATAAGCATGGTTCTGTCATTCCGAGCGCAGCGAGGAATCCCGGGATTCTTTAAATATCCAAGGGTCTTTTTGGGATTTCTCGCTGCGCTCGCGACTACAAATTAATCAGGTCAATCTCTCCGCGCGCGAGAAAAGAACACTATTCCGAGGTGCTCTTTAGCCATGTGCCGGCTTTTCAGAAACCAGCGCAAGTACGCCCGAATATTGCAACAATCCGGTGCCGTCGCCGACCGGTCCGATTTCGAAGCCGGTGAAAAATCCGGCGATCGGAAGCTGGCCAAAGAATTGCCCGATATAGGCGGAGTCATGGTCGGGAATGTTATACAAACCCGAGCCGCGCGAGACACAATCGAAGTACAATCCGAAACCCGGCGCCGGATGCGTCCGATCGCGCAGGTCGCTCAGCGTCGCCTTGAGCTCGTCGCGCGCGCGTTCGCCGTTGCGCAGGACAAAACCGATGCGGTCGCCCATCCGCGGGCGATAGGCGACAGCCACGGCGCCGTGCTCGGCGCTTACGCCCATGATATTGCGCACCAGGAAGTTGCCGCGTTCGAGCTTGGCCGCTTCCGGCCGTATCGGCACACCGGCGAAAACGAAAGCGACCGCGCGTTGCGGATCATTGGCGAGCGGGCCGGCGGCTTCCGCAAAAAGATCGTAAGCGCGCCGGCCATCGAGTTCGAAAATGATATTGTCGCGCACGGCCGTGATGGAATGCAGGCCGCCCAACGGCGCGCAGGCGAGCGCCGCGCCCGTGCTGATCTCGAAGTCGCCCGCCAGCAGCATTGCCGCCACCGAATTGGAGCTGACCACGTCGCCGCAAAATTGAAAGGTTTCGCCCACCGAGCCGTCCTCAGTGGCACCGCCGCCCACCACGGTCACACTTGGAAGCGCGCGCGCCAATTCCGTTAGCAGCGGTTCAGGAGCGAAATTGTAAGTGTCGGGGAACAGGCACAGGAGGTTGCTGGGGCCGAGGTTGGGCCGTACAGCAGCGGCAAGTTCGCTCGCCACTTCGCTTCCGCGGTCGCGGATCGAAGGCACGAATATACGATGCGCCCGCAACGAGCCGCCGCCAAAGAGCATCACCGCGACTGATGGTCCCGATTCGATTTCGCGCCCATTCGCGATCACGCCGATACTGCCGCATCCAGCGATCTCGCGCGTGCCGGCGGTCTCGGCCACCGTACGGACCAGCAGTGGAAATGCGCCCCCATGCGCGCTGCTGGCGAAACACAGCGCGCCGTCGGCGACTCGCAGCCCGGCCTGCTTGAGCGCCGCGCCGGTCGCCTCGAGCGCGGCGGTGCGCGGATTCAAGGCGGTTGAATAACCTGTTCCCGCATGCAGCATGATGTTTACCTTAACGTCCGCCGAAAAGTTCGAGCAATTGCACCATGCGGCGAATCGCGTCGCCGAGCTGCTTTACCTGGATGCGTTCGTTGATCCCATGAACGGTGCTTTCCTCGGCGGGCGTCAACTCAATTGGAATGAAACCGTACGCGACGAGCCCTTTGCGCCGGAAATAATGGCTGTCGGTGAACCCCGCGATCATGGTCGGAACCACCATCGCATGCTCGCGCTCGGCGAGTCGGTCAATCGCGGCCATCAGTTGCGATTTGCGCGGCGACGACACTGAAGGAAAATTGAGCAGCACGGCGGTCTCGATGTGCTCGTCGCCGATCACTTTGCGCAGATTAGCCAGCGCGTGATCAGGATCTTCGCCCGGTAAAAGCCGGCCGTCAACCTCGGCATAGGCGCTCGCCGGAATCATATTGGTTTTCTCACTGCCGCTCAGCACCGTCGGCGTGAAGGTGTCGCGTACCAGCGCGTTATTGCGCGGGACTGAGAAGAATTGATGCGCGAAGCCCTTATTGCGCAGTGATTTTCTCAAATCGAGGAGTTGGGCCGGACCACCGTCCAGACGCTCCATCGCTTGATAATAGTCACGCACCGGGTCGAGGATGCGGATGGGCGCCCGGTAGGCGTCAATCCGGCTCAACGCCGCGACGAGGCGCGTCACCGCGGTATTTTCCGGTGGTACCGCGGCATGCCCGGCCTTGCCCCGCGCGGTCAGACGGACCCATAGCGGCGTTTTCTCAGTGATGGAAACCGCGTAAAACTTGCGTCCGTTGGGGCGCACCAGGATGGCGCCGCCCTCGTTGAGCAGATAATCGGCGTCGGCAAACACATTGGGCTCGTGCTTCACAAACCATCCCGCGCCGTTTTTGCCCCCGACTTCTTCATCGCCGGTGGCGACGAACAGGATGTCGCGATCAAGCAGCACGCCGGAGCGCTTGATCGCCAGCATCGCCATCAACTCGATCACGCCCGGCCCTTTGTCATCCAGAGCCCCGCGGCCCCAGATGTAGCCGCCCTTGAGGTCCCCGGAAAAAGGCGGCACCGTCCATCGTTTGGGATCCGCCGGCACCACGTCCATGTGGCTCAACAGCACGAGGGCCTTGGTGTGATGGCCGATGCCGTGCAGGCGCGCGGCGATAATCCCGCGCCCCTTTTGCGGCTGCCATACGGTGGCCGGAATGCCGGCGGCGAGGAATTTCTCCTTGAGCAATTCCGCCGCGGGCAATTCGTCACCGGGCGGATCGGTCGTGTTGATTTTGACGTATTGTTGGAGAAGTTGCGTGGCTTCTTTGGTGATTGCGGCGTAATCGATAGGTTTGGAAGGAGGCGCTTCGGTGACGATCCGATGACGGCCGCGGCTGGCGCGCACGGAGTTGGCGGCGCATGTGACGTTGGGGAGTAAGATGAGCGCGCAGATGACGGCAGCGAATCCGCCCGCTTTCACATGAGGCCTGATGCTCATCGGCGCTGCGGTTCAAACGACGCGGTTTTAGCGTTCACCATAATTGAAGATTTCAATCACGGTCCGCATAAAGGCGGCGGCGGGCGCACCGTCGATCACACGATGGTCGAGGGTCAAGCTCAACGTCAGCATCGAGCGCCGCGTGATTTCGTCCCGATAGATCGCCGGCTTTTCCACAATCCGCCCCACGCCCAGAATACCGGTCTCGCCCGGATTAAGAATGGGGGTAAAGGCGTCAACCCCCCAAGTGCCAAGATTGGTGACGGTGAACGTGCCGCCGCTGACATCCTCGAGCTTAAGCTTGCCCTCGCGCGCACGCTCACCAAAGTCCCTGGTGGCGGCGCCAATCTCGCGCAAAGTCTTGCGCTCGGCGTTGCGAATTACCGGCACGATGAGCCCCTCTTCAAGCGCGACCGCCATACCGACGTTAATCTCGTCGGGCATCAGGATGGCGTCGTCCTGAAGGCGTGAATTCATTCGCGGATGACGCCGCAGGGCACGCGCCGCAGCGTGGATAATCATGTCGGTATAGGTAAAGCCGGGGTCCGCTCCCGCACGCGCACGAAAATCGACGGCGTCAGTGGCGTCGCTTTCACAAGTGATAGTGAGTTGAGCGCTGTCGCGCAGACTCTGATGCATGCGCGCGGCAATCGTGCGGCGCATCCCGCGCAGGGGGATGCGGCTGACCGGCGACGCGATCTTTTGCGGCGCGGCATCCGCTTCGTGGCGCGTCGCGGCGGACGCGGCGCCGCTGGCGGCGCGCTCCACGTCCTCGCGCGTGACGCGGCCGCCGGGCCCGGTGCCTTCAACACGATCGAGATCTACCCCGAGTTCACTTGACCGTTTGCGCGCCACCGGGCTGATCGGCCGGCGCACGTTCGACGCCGAGTTCGGCGCCGGCGTGGTCACGGCGGCCTCGCGCGCGACCGCCGCCGATGTATCATGCGCCGCGGACGAAGCGGCACGCCGCGCGGGGTGCGCTCCATTGGCGTAGCGATGAGCCAATTCGGCGATATCCTCTCCGCCCTCGGCAATTACCGCGACCAGATGACCGCATTCAACGGTCGCGCCTTCCTCATGCAGCCATAATGCGAGTGTCCCCGCCGCGGGAGCCTCAACTTCGTACAATACTTTTTCGGTTTCGACCTCGTACAGCGCCTCACCCGCTTTAATTGGATCGCCGGGCGTTTTGAAAAAACGTTGGAGCGTCCCCTCCTGCATCGTCAGCCCGAATTTGGGCATCGTCACTTCGAAAGCCATGCGCTGTCACTCACATTTTTGCCGCCATATGCATGGACGACATCGCATCCGGTAATCCAAGTTTGAGGTGGCACTCAACGGCCCATCAATGCGCGAATCGCGACTTCCAACCGCGCCTCGTCGGCGAGCGCGGCCTTTTCCAATGGCGGACTGAATGGAATCGGGACGTCGAGCGAGGTCACCCGCTTGACCGGGCCGTCAAGAAAGTCGAAACCCTTTTCACCGATCAGTGCGGCGATGTCGGTAGCCGCGCCACCGCGCAGATGGCCCTCGTCGACCACCACCACCCGATTGGTCTTCTCCACCGACGAGAGCAGGGCGTCCTCGTCAAGTGGAATCAACGTGCGCGGGTCGATCACTTCGACGCTGATGTTGTCTTTGGCCAAACGCTCCGCGACTTTCAAAGCCATCGGAACCATCGCGCCGATCGCGATCACCGTCACGTTATCGCCCGGGCGTTTGACCGCGGCCTTGCCGAGCGGCACCAGGTAATCGCCACCCGGGATCTCTTCTCGTTGACGGCCAAGCTTCAGATGCTCGAAGACGATTACCGGGCTGTCGTCGCGAATCGCGCTTTTGAGAATGCCCTTGACATCGGCTGGCGATGAGGGCACGGCGAGCTTGAGTCCCGGCACGCTTAGGAATTGAGCATAGACGGTCTCCGAGTGCTGCGCGGCGGCGCCGCCCGCGGCTCCGTAAACACATCTGAAGGTGATCGGCAGATGCGCCTGGCCGCCCGACATATAGCGTAATTTAGCCGCCTGATTACACACTTGATCGAATGCGCAATAGAAGAAGCTGGCGAATTCGACTTCGCAGATAGGCCGCGTACCCGCCATCGCGGCACCCACCGCGGCGCCGACAAAGCCGGCTTCGGCAATGGGCGTATTGCGCACCCGTTGCGGCCCAAACTTATCGATCAAGCCTTTGGTCGCGCCGAAAGCGCTCAGCACCACGTCCTCGCCCATCACGAAGGTCAACGGATCGCGTTCCATCTCTTCGCTCAGGGCCTGGTTAATCGCCTGGATATAATTGGTCAGGGCCATCGATGCACCTCGTAGCCGAATGAAACCGCTTAAGCGAAAACGTCGTCGGTGACTTCGGCGGCGTCGGGCAGCGGACTTTCACGCGCGAACTTGACCGCCTCTTCCAACTCGGCCGCGCTTTCTTTTCTGATCCGCTCAAGTTCGGCCGCGCTGATTTTGCCGCTCTCGGCCGCGAATTTTTCGAACCGGATGAGCGGGCAGCGCGCCTTCCATTCCTCGACCTCCTGCTCGGTCCGATATGCGGCGCTGCCCAAAAACGCCTGCTCACCAACCACATGGCCTTCCCATCGGTAGGTCTTGCATTCGAGCAGAGTCGGACCTTCACCATTGCGCGCGCGCGCCACCGCCTCGGAGGCAAAGCGATAGACTTCCATTACGTCGTTGCCATCAACGATATGGCCGGGAATATCGTAGGCTTGCGCCCGCACCGCGATATCCTTGACCGACGTCACCGTGCGCATCGGGGTGAACTCGCCGAAGCCGTTGTTCTCGCAAACGTAAACCACCGGCAACTTCCAGACTGCGGCGAGATTGAGCGACTCGTGGAAGGTGCCCTCGTTGGAGGCGCCGTCGCCGAAAAAGCACGCGGTCACGTCATCGCGGCCAGCGATCACTGTCGCTAAAGCCGAACCGGTGGCAATCGGCAGCCCGGCGCCGACGATGCCGTTGGCACCGAGGATACCCAGGGCGAAGTCGACGATGTGCATCGAGCCGCCCTTGCCTTTGCAATAGCCGGTGCGCTTGCCGTAAATTTCCGCCATCATCTGCGCGAGCTGGCCGCCCTTGGCGATCAGGTGGCCATGCCCGCGATGAGTTGACGTGATGCGGTCGGTCTTGCGCAAAGCGGCGCAGACCCCTGCGGCACTGGCTTCTTCGCCGATCGAAACATGGACGAAGCCAGGGATTTCATTGGCGGTCGCGAGGTCGCGCACCCGGGCCTCGAACAGCCGAATACGCGTCATTGCGCGATACATATCAAGCAGCAAGTCCTTGCCCACGTCCATAACGGTTTACCTCATAATTTTAACGTAAGTCGCGCATCTTTACTTCAAACGCGACTCGCAAACTCGTTCGCTCGGCTGCGCTTCGCTCCGTCTGATGTGCTCGCTCCGCCTGCGGCGCCGCCGGTGTCGGCCCGCTCGCGGTAATTTGCGCCGATTCGCATTCAGGCGTCAAACGCCATCAGGTTTAACATGATACATCGCAAAGGCACGATCCGATTAGGAAACACTGGTCCGGCGGCGTTGGCTACGGCACGCGTTCACAAGCCG
Source organism: Binataceae bacterium (SeqCode) (assembly GCA_050736615.1). Taxonomy (GTDB): domain Bacteria; phylum Desulfobacterota; class Binatia; order Binatales; family Binataceae; genus JBOHWJ01. The sequence continues at coordinate 14,584 of JBOHWL010000244.1, forward strand.
TCGGCGTTAAGCCGCGCCACTGTCGGACGCGCATTGGCGATTTTGCGCCGCGCCGCTCCGAACTGGAACGCGCCCGTGTTAACCCTGATGGCAGCGGAGCGGCACGACCCGTTTTGTATTCTGATCGGATGCATCCTCAGCCTCCGCACCAAGGATGAAACCACGGCGCGCGCGGCGCCACGGCTGTTCGCCCGCGCCGACACCCCAGCGGCGATGCTCGAGCTTGAGGCCGAAGAGATTGAACGCCTGATTTTTCCGGTCGGCTTCTATCGCACCAAGGCCCGCGTTATCCGCACAATCAGCCGGGACCTGCTGGAACGCTACGACGGGCGCGTCCCCGACAATCTCGAACAATTGCTGACGCTCAAAGGGGTGGGTCGCAAGACCGCGAACCTGGTCGTGACGGAGGCCTTTGATAAACCCGGCATCTGCGTCGATACGCACGTCCATCGGATTACGAATCGTTGGGGTTTGGTGAAAACGCGCACGCCGGCAAAGACCGAAGCGGCGCTGCGCGAAGTGCTGCCACGCCGTTTCTGGCTGGAAATCAACGGCTTGCTGGTCGCCTTCGGGCAGACCTTATGCCGGCCAGTTTCGCCTTGGTGCTCGCGCTGCCCGATAGCGCATCTATGCCCGCGCATCGGCGTCGAACGCGCGCGCTGAACGACGACTGCGCCTGTGGCATGTCTCGCTGCCGCATCCAAGGTAAGCTTGGACTTAAGCTACGCGGCGGACACCGTCGCCACGGCGTACGGCAAAGCGAGGACATCAATGGCTCACGAGGAAATCGGTTTCATCGGGACCGGCGCGATGGGTCTGCCGATAGCGGCCAACCTGCTCGATGCGGGGTTCAAATTGCGTGTCTATAACCGCACCGGTGCGAAAGCGGAGCCGCTGGCGGCCAAAGGCGCGCGGCTCGTTAGAAATCCGGCCGAAACCGCCGTCGCGGGCGGCATCGTGGTCTCGATGGTAGCGGACGATGCGGCGCTTGAAGCGATCGTGTTGGGCGATGATACGGTGGCCTCGCGCCTGTCGCCGGGCGGCATCCATATGGCGATGGCGACGGTGGCGCCCGCGACTGCGCACAAACTCGCACGTTATCATCGCGAGCGCGGCAGCGATTACGTCGCCGCGCCGGTGTTTGGCCGTCCGGACAATGCGGCCAAACGTCAACTGGTCGTATGCATGGCGGGAGCGCAAGCGGCCAAAGCCCGGCTACGTCCTATCGCCGAGGCGGTGGGCCGCGTTATCTATGACTATGGCGAAGAGCCCGGCGCGGCCAACGTCGCCAAGCTTTCGGGCAACTTTCTGATCGCCGCCGCGCTCGAAGCGATGGCCGAAGCATTGACGATGGCGGAAAAGAGCGGCGTGGACCGCGTCAAGGTGGCCGAGATGTTGGGCAATACGCTCTTCGCCTGTCCGGTTTATCAGAATTACGGCCGCATGGTGGCGGAAAAACGTCATCTGCCGGCCGGATTTAGGTTAAAGCTCGGCCTCAAAGACGTTGACCTCGCGCTACGCACCAGTGCCGAGGTCGAGGCCCCGATGCCGATCGCAAGCCTGCTGCATGATCGCCTCTTATCGGGCATGGCTAACGGTCGTGGGGAAATGGACTGGTCGGCACTCGCACTTGGCGCACTCGAGGACGCCGGATTATCCCCGAAGCGGGACTGAACCGTATTTCGACAATCTCTGGAGAAATTCTTCTCGCGAACTGAAGGAATTCCGGTCCGGCAGAGGCCAATTGACTTTGTAGTTATTGTCGTTCGAGTTGAGTTTCCACCGGCCCTGATCGATGAACTGTCTAATTTCATCGCGAGAAAACATCCAGCCCTCTCTAGAGGAGGCTAAAAGCACGAGAAAATAGCCGCCGTGTTGGTCGAAGAAATCGCTCTGCGCTTTTCCAAAGCCCCACCAGTGCCGCCGGCCTCGGCTGATCTTGACGATGAGGTTCCCAAGCTGCGTTCTGTAGTAGTTTCGTCTTGCGAAATGCCTGGCAAACTCTACCTGACCTGGGGGAACAGCAAACGGCAGTGCCCCGATTGCTGAAGCAAAGTCCTCAATTTCGATAGTCATGTATGGTAAAAGGAATTTTAGATGCGGCAAAGTCTTTCGCAGCTGTCGCTGCGCGATCATTCCCGCGAAATTTCAATCTGAGCTTTGAAAAGCAATTCAGTGGTCCCGGCACGCACGCGGGAATCGGTTTCGAGCCGGCCGGTGAAATTAGTTATCGGCTGCCCGGGATGATGCACTGGCTGGACCGGCGCTCGAGTATTACGGCGAAATCGGACCGCTAGAACATCCGCTGCCCCTTAATCAACAGCAGCAATTCATTGTGCCGTCGGTGAACCTTTACACGCTGGAGCCGCTCGAATTCAACTTTGGCGTGGATTTCGGGGTGACCCGCGCCTATCGCGGCAATTTCGTCAAAGGCACCATCGGCTGGAGTTTTTGAGCCGGCTCGGTGAAACTTTTGTCCATCGCGCGGCGAATTAGTTTGCAGCCGTTGCGCGAGTGCGAAGGCTAAACTATTGTCAGTGGTGCGGCGCCGGTAATCCAAAAGGCGCTGCTTTAGTCTGCGTGTCGGAACTTCGCCGAGACGATCCCAAGCTAGCGCTCATCCAGAGCCAGGTCGTGGATGTGCGCGCGCGCCGCAACTCACTCGCACTGCAGCACTGGTTTTTCTGCACGGTGGCCGCATTGATCTGCGCCGGCGCCCTGGTGATGATTGCGGCGCTGAAGCTTGGTCCCTTGCGTTTTCTGGCGGCCACCACAGTGGTCGCGGTCGCGCTGATCGTGGTTGTGGTGCGGGTGGTGCGTTCGGCCCTGCGCATGAGTTCGACCACCTTGCATGCGGCGGCACTGGCTGACCGCAAGGCTCAGTTGAAAGGCCGCCTGCTGACCATTATGACGATTGCGGCGGCGCGGCGGCGGCCCGCCTTGTGGGATTATCTCGTCGAAGACACGCTTGCGATGCGCGCGGAGTTCGCGCCGTCAAAAATTGAGCGGCGGCGTGTGGCGCCGTCGATTATCGCCTTCCTGGGCGCGTGCGCAATCGCATTGTTGATGCTGCCGCATCTTCCACTGCAACGGCCGACGGCCGCCGCCAACGACAGCGGCCCGCCCAGTCAGGTTAACACCGATATCAACAACCTCGTGATCCGGCCCGCCGATCCCGCCTTGGAACCTAACGCGCGCGTCTTCGCCGATGCGAAGACGTTGCGGGCCTTGCAGCAAAAGCTCGCCCAGGCCGAACACGCCCAGCGCGGCGGCGGTCCATTGTCAAAATTGATGAACCGCGCGCGCAGCTTCGCCGACCGGTTCCAAAATAAGCTGACCGGGCGCGGCGCCGGACCGCCGGTTAATATGCGGCTTACGGACAACAAGCCGAGTGACAATGCCCCCTCGCCGGGCAACGCGAACGATTCTTCAAAGAAGGGCGGCGCGAACAATTCCAGCCCTTCCAACCAGCAGGCCAACAGCGGCAATGCGGCCGGGCAGAACAATCCTTTGCCACCGCTTGACTCGCTGTCACAGAAAGACGCCGATCAGCTTGCGCAAAACACTCCGGGCATGCCGGGTTATCAAACTAGGCCGGGCGATCAGAATGAGCCCGGTAACTCGCCCAACATGGGACAAAGTTCAGATCTGGGCGAGGGTGGCGGCTCCAGTCATGGCAGCGGCAGCGATCCGGGCAATCTGTTTGGCAAACCCGTCGCGCCGCCGCTGGGCTCGGACAGTTTTAAAATTGCGATAGACGCGCAGCCGTCGGACGAAAGTTCCACGCCTGGAGCTCCCGCTTATATCCCACCCAAGGTGCGCGTGCCGCTCAACTCAACTCAGTACCCCGACGAACCCCTGGCACGTACCGCGATACCCTCGGGCGATCAGCTCACGATTAAGCGGGTGTTCGAAAGATGAATGAAGCCGTTGAGATTGCTCCCCAGGAAGAGCTGAACGTCGCCGATTTTGCGCGGCTGTTCCGGCGCCTTCAGGCCGAAATCCATAAGGTCATTGTCGGTCATGAGCGATCAGTCGAGCAGTTGCTGGCGGCGCTTTTCGCCGGGGGGCATGTGCTGATCGAAGGCGTGCCTGGCACCGGCAAGACCACGCTGGTCAAAACCCTGGGCCTGGCGCTGAACCTGAGCTTTAATCGGATTCAATTCACGGTTGATCTGATGCCGGCCGATATCACCGGCACGCGCGTGATTCTCTCCGGGGGCGACGGGCGCCGGGAATTCAGCTTTCAACCCGGACCGGTTTTTTGCCATATCCTGCTGGGGGACGAAATTAATCGGGCCACCCCGAAAACCCAATCAGCTTTGCTCGAAGCGATGGCCGAATTGCAGGTTACGGTCGGTGGTAATACCCATCGGCTTACCCCGCCATATTTCGTGATGGCGACGCTCAATCCAATTGAGATGGAAGGTACGTATCCATTGCCGGAGGCGCAGCTTGATCGTTTTCTGTTCAAGGTCCGGCTCGGCTATCCGGACGAAACTGAAATGGTGCGCATCATCAGTTCGACGACCGGGCCCGAGGAAGCGGGGATTGCGCCGGTGTTCGCCGCCGCCGACGCGGCTCAACGGATAGAGGCGCTCAAGCGTCTGGTGCGCGAGGTGATCGTCGCGCCGCCGCTGGAGCAGTACGCCGCGCGCATGGTGCGCGCGACCCAGCCTCAGCATTCGCGCGTGCTGGGCGAGCAGGCTGGTCCGGTACACGTGCAGCAGGTCAATCAGTACGTCAGCTTTGGCGCCAGCCCGCGGGGCGCGCAAGCTCTGATTCTGGGCGCCAAGGTGAAGGCCTTGCTGGAAGGACGCGCCAACATTTCCTACGAAGATATCGAACAGATTGCGCCCGCCGCCCTCGAACATCGCATCATGCTCAACTACGCGGCGCATTCCGACAATATCGACGCGGCACACATCGTCGAACAGGTCGTCAAGGCCGTGCGCGCGACGCGGGATTGATGGAGCGTAGCGAGCGATGCTCGAGGCGCGCGCGTTCCAGCCCGAGTTTCTACGGCGGCTCGACGGCTTAATCCTGGGGTCGCGGCGCGCGCGCACTGCGCGCGCGGGCCGGCGCAGTATCGGACGTATCCAGGGCACCGGTATCGAACCGGAGAATTTTCGCGAGTACGCCGAAGGCGACGACCTGCGCTTCCTCGATTGGAACGCGTTCGCCCGGCTCGACGATCTGACCATCCGCACCTACCGCGCCGAGCGTCAAATTGAACTAACCATGCTGGTGGACGCCAGCGCTTCGATGGGATTGCCGGGGGCCGACGATAAACTGGGTCTGGCGCTATTGCTATCGGCCGCGCTGGGCTATATCGGCATGAGCGAAAATGACGCGGTGCGGCTGTGCGCGTTTAGCGGCGGACGCGCGGGACTCAAATTTGACAGCACGCCACTGCGAAAGCGACGCGAATTATACGGCGACTTCCGGCCGTTCGTGATGGGGCTTAAGGCCGCCGGCGAAACCCGTCTGAGCGGCGCCGTCGCGCGCTTTTTGCAAGAACGCCGGCCGGCCGGGATCGTCGTGGTGGTTTCGGACTTCCTGGTCAATCCCGGCGATTATCAAGACGCGCTGGGCCTTCTGCTCGCCGCCCGGCATGACGTCAAGGTGCTCCATGTACTCGGCGATCAGGAAAACTCCGGCGCTTACCCGCCGGGTTTTTATCGGGTGCGCGATTGTGAAAGCGGTCAGATGCGGGACGTGAGCTTTGGCGCCGCCGAACTCGAAGCGTGCCGCCGCCGAGTTGAGACGCATTGCGCGCGCCTGCGCGAATTCTGTACACAGCGCGACATCATTTATGCTCCAGCCTTTGGAGTCTCGCGCCTTGAGCAAATTATGACGCTGGAATTCCCGCGTTTGGGAGTAATCGCCTGACTGGGCGGTTAGCGATTACGCCGGCATGGGCCTGTTCACACCAATCAACTTGCTCTGGGGGCTGAGCCTCGCCGTTTTAGTGGCGATCTACCTGCGCGCACGTTCCCGCCCGACTATCGACGTTTCCAGCCTGATGCTGTTCGACGAAATTCCGGCGCCGGTGGCCCGCAGCCGGGTGCTGCGAGTCGATCCATTGTTTTGGCTGGAATTGGCCGCGCTGGCGGCACTTTCGCTCGCACTCGCGGGTTTCTACGTGTATGGCACCGCCCCCGTTGGCAAGCATCGTGTGCATGCCCTCGTTTTCGACCTGGGCGCCGGCATGAGCGCCGCCGACAACGGCGGCACACGTTTGGACCAGGCTCGACGCCAGGCCCTTGAACTGGCCTCCGCGGCACCGGCGGGCGACAAATTCAGCGTCATCAGCTACGCCCTCCAGGCGCGCATGCGCATGGGTCCGAGCGCGAGCAAAGACGTGGTTGACGCCGCGTTAAAAGCTCTGGCACCCGCGGCGGTGGCCGTCCGCGCGCCCGCGCTGAGCGCGGCGCTGATGCGCGCGCGTGGATCCGACACCATCGACCTTTTTACCGACCATGCGCCACCGGCCGGACTGATTCATGATGCGGATTTACCGGTGCAGGTAGCCATTCACGGTGTCGGCGCGCCCGCCGCTAATCTGGCCATCGTGTCACTCGATACCGGCACACCGAAGAATTCGCTGGGACGATGTGTGATACGTAATTTCTCCTACCATCCGCAACAATGCGAATTGATGATCGATGTGGCGGGCAAACCGCTCTTTCATTCGGGTTTTATCGTCGAGCCGCGCGCCCAATTGATTGTCCCGTTCGGCCCGCTGCCCTCCGGCGGGCTGGTGCATGCGCAAATCCAGACGCCCGACGCGTTGGCGGCGGACAACAGCCGTTACGCCTATGCCCGCCAGATCACTCCGGCGACCGCCCTGGTGGTTTCACCTGACGCTGGCGTGCGCGACGATCTGGCGCGAATCGTGCTGGCGATCAACCCTGATTTCCGCGTGACGGCTATGGACCCCATCAACTTCAAGCCCACCCGTCAGACCTATGATTTGGCTGTGATCCATGACACCAGCGGCAGCGGCATCAAAGCCAAAGCCAAGCTCTACGTCTTTCCGGAACCGTGGTTGGAACATTCCAAGGAACCGCGGCCGCTGTTGCCGGTGGTGGGCACGGTCGCGCTGGCTGAATTGCGCCAGCGTAAAGGTGTCGGCGCCCTGACCAATCCGGTATTGCTCGGTCCGGCGCGCGTGGTGGCGATGCCGGGCTGGATGGAAACCACCGCGCGAGGAGCGGAAGCGGGCGAGCAAGCGAGTTTCGCACTGGCCGGCTACGGGCGTAATCGGCGGGGCGAAGTTGGGCTGCTCGCGTTCGATGTGCGCGACCATCTGCTACTCGACCCCGATCGCCTCGACGCGTTGTTGTTGGCGGTCAACACGATTCAGCATTTGATCGCGCCACAAAATCTTAAGATCGTATCCAGCGGCGACTACGTGCAACTGACCACGGGCGCCCCCGCCCGTTTGCTTTCGCCCACCGGTGCCGTTACGCGGCTTAGGCCGGATGAATGGGGGCGGGTGCGCTTTCGTCCGTTAGACGCCGGCCTTTATCGAGTCGAAGCCCCCGGCCGCAATATCGCCGTCTATAGCAACTATTACGATGCGGCCGAATCCGATCTAAGCGGCGCTTCCGTAAAGACGATGAAACCGCCGCCCAAATCAAGCGTTGCATTCGGGAGCGCAGGCCACGCCGAACCAATCAGCGGCGTGCTCATCGCGCTGGCGCTGGCGTTTTTGTTGTTGGAATCGGCGCTGATGGCACGGCATTCGGCGCGTTTTGGAGTCCGCCATGTTTGAGCATCCGCTGGCGTTATGGCTCTTTCTGGCGACTCCATTAGTGCTCGCGCCCGGAATCCTGGCGGCACGGCGTGGGCGATGGCTGTACGGGTTGCTGAGCGACGCCTTCAGAATGGTGTGTTTCGCCGCGCTAGTGATGATGCTGGCCGGCTTCAGGCTCCCGATACGTTCTTCCGCCCATCGGATGACGGTGGTGGTGGCGATGGATCAATCGCAATCGATTGCTCCCGGCCAGCGCCGCTGGATGTACCAACGGCTCGACGCCATCCGTCGCGACATGAACCCGCACGACCGTCTCGCGGTACTCGGCTTTGGCCGCGATACGCGGGTGTTATCGGCACCTTCAGATCCGCGCTTGCTCGTACTCGCGCATACCAAGGCAATTGCGAGCGCCACCGACATCGCCAGCGCACTCATGACCGCCAGTGGCATCTTTCCCGCAGCCGACGAAAAACGCATCGTGCTGCTAACCGACGGTGATCAGACACAAGGCGACGCCCGCCAGGAAATTCCCGCGTTACACGAACAGCAAGTGCGGGTTTTTACCGCCGCGCCGCCGCCGCCCACCATCGCGCGTGTCGCCTTGACCGGGTTTCGGGCGCCAGCCAGTGTGCGCGCCGACACCAGTTTCGCACTGCACATTGAGGTGCAAAGCGAGGCCTCGATGCCTGTTCCGGCCCGTATCGGACTGTACGGTGACGGCCGTGCGTTGGGCAATCAAACCGTGCAATTGCGGCCGGGCGAGAATCGCTTTGTGCTGCCTTATCGAATCGAACATCCGGGCGCTTACCTGATGAAGGCGCGGATCGAGGTGCCACCGCCCCTGGTGGCAAGCGATCCGGAGGAGGAAACCGCGGTTTCCGTCACGCCGCCGCCGCGGGTACTGGTGATTTCCAGCAGCCCGCCGGAAAGCCTGATCAAATCATTGCAGCGCCGCCACTATGTCGTCGCGCAGAGCGCGCCGCGTGGATTGCCGATCACGCCGCAAGCCTACCTGGCATACCAGGCGGTGATCATCGCCAATGTTCCCAGTGAAGCTCTGAGCGACGGTTTCCAAAACGCAATCAATCACTATGTGGCGGATTACGGCGGTGGTTTGATCGTCACCGGCAACACGCTGCGCGACTACAAGTTTCACGACAGCCTGCTCGAAAAGACCCTGCCGGTGGAGTTCCAGCCGCAACCGCCGCCACCCTCGCGCGAGCCCATCGCCGTTTATCTTTTGATCGATCGCTCGAATTCGATGAGCTACAACTCGCGTTACCCAGCCGTACGTGATTACGAACGGATTCGTTACGCGAAAGAGGCGGCGCTGGCGCTACTCAACCAACTCGACGACACCGACTATGCGGGCGTCATCGCGTTTGATTCCGAACCCTACGTGTTGGGACACCTGCGGCCGCTCGGCGAAGATCGCACTCAGCTTGATCAGCGTATCGAACGGCTCGAGCCGGGCGGCGGCACGGATTTTCTCGAAGCGTTACAAATCGCGCAACGTGAAATTCTTGCCAGTGGCTTGCCGGTGCGCGAAGTGATCCTGCTGACCGACGGCGATACCAACCGGCAATACCATGATCACGATCAGATCATGGCGGAATACGCCAAGAATAAAATTCCGGTCTCCACCATCAGGATCGGACCGGACCTGGAAAATTTGCGGTTACTGCAAGATTTCGCGCGAAAGACCGGTGGTGTGTTCTATCGTGTCGAGGATATTCGCAAGCTGCCGCAATTGCTGGTCCATCTCACGCACGAGGCGCAGAACTTCAAACGCCATCAACGCAGCCGAATCGATATCGGCGCCAACAGCTCGATTCTCAACGGACTGACTTCGGGACCGCTTCCGCCGATAGATTTTTATGCGCTGACCAAAGCCAAAGACGGCGCCGAAGTACCCTTGGTGCTCAACGAGGGCGCGCGTAGCGCGCCGCTGCTGGCAACGTGGCAATACGAATTGGGCCGCAGCGCGATTTTCGCGGCAGATCCGGATTCGATGGGCTCACTATCCTGGATCAGATGGGACCATTACGCCGAGTTCTGGTCCCAGTTGGTGAGCTGGGTGGCGCGGTCCGGCGACTCCGGTCCCTTTACTTTAAGGGTTACCGACGAATCCGATGGCGCGCTCAGAATCGAAGCGCTCAAAGCTGATCGCGCGCCCGTCAGCAATTTATTTTTCCGGATTTCCGGACCGCATCATGCCACTGACGTGCCGATGAGCCAGGTTGGCGCGGCACTTTATCGCGGCGAATCCGCGCCGCTGCCGCGCGGCAAGTACACTGCCGCACTGATGGTGAAGGCGGGCGATCTCGAGCAGGTGTTGATGCACCGGGAAATTGCCGCTCCAGGCCCCGAAGCGGCCGACGCCGCCGAGTTACGCATCCGCCAGCCGAACGTCCCGCTGCTGCGTGAAATCGCCCAGCGCACCGGTGGAGCTTACGATGCGCCGGTAGCCACCATTTTGCATCATTATGGCGCAACCGTCACCACCTATCACAGCATCAACGATTGGCTGCTGCCGCTGGTGATCGTGATGTTATTGGGCGACGTTTTCATCCGCCGCCGCTTCATCGGCGATTGATCAATCGCGGGGCTGGTTGCGAAGTTTGGCTTTCAGTGATGTGAGCCGTATCGCCGCCATTTCAAGCGTTTGATCGGCCTTTGAGAATGTAAAGCGCAACATCCGGCGTCCCAGCTCGCCGCGATGATAGAAGCTCGATCCGGGTACCGCCGCAACGCCGATCTCGTCCAGCATGAAATTCGCCGCCGCGAAATCATCCGCAAAGCCGAGATGCGCAATATCAGCAATGATGTAGTAGGCACCTTGCGGCATACGGCATTTTAAACCGGCCGAGGTCAAAGCGTTGAACAACATGGAGCGCTTACGCGCATACATGACGGCCAGTTCGCGATGGAATGAATGCGGCAAGCGCAAAGCCGTCGCACCGGCCTCCTGCAACGGATGCGGCGCTCCCACCGTAAGAAAATCGTGAACCTTGCGAATCGCGGAGGTCAGACGCGCCGATGCGATCGCGTAGGCCAGTCGCCATCCGGTCACCGAGTAAGTTTTGGAAAGGCCACTGATAGTAATCGTCCGCTCCGCCATGCCGGGCAGGCTCGCAAGCGAGACATGCCGCACGCCGTCATAGATGATGTGCTCGTAGATTTCGTCGGTGATCGCCAGCGTGTCGTGGCGCTGGCACAGCCCGGCGATCATTTCCAGTTCGGTCCGGCTGAAGACCTTGCCAGCCGGATTATTCGGCGTGTTGACGATGATGGCCTTGGTGCGCGGCCCAAAGGCCGCTTCCAATTCGTCATGGTCGATGTGAAAATCCGGCTCGTGCAGCGCGACATAGCGCGGCACGGCACCGGCCAGAATCGTATCGGGACCGTAATTTTCGTAAAACGGCTCGAATATGACGACCTCGTCGCCGGGATTGATGACGGCCAGCAGGCTCGCCACCATCGCCTCGGTCGCTCCGCAGGTGACCGTCACATTCTCATCTGGATCGCACCAAAGGCCGTTGTAAGCGCGTGCTTTTTCCGCAATCGCGGCGCGAAAGTTGGGCGAGCCGTGCGTGATCGCGTACTGATTGAAATCCTGATCGATGGCGCTCTTGGCGGCCTCTTTCAGTTCAATCGGCGAAGGGAAATCCGGGAAGCCCTGGGCAAGATTAACCGCGCCGCATTTGAGCGCCCGCCGGGTCATCTCGCGGATTACCGATTCGGTGAAAAACCTGGTCTTGGTAGATACATCCGTTGGCATCGCGCGGCCAGTCTACGTTGCACGAGCGACAGACACCAAGCGTCACGCCGCCGGATGACGGTTCCCGGGATGCGCATTCCACCCGCCCCTTTTGCTCACCACCGGAGAAAAGAGTCACGCGACTCTGAGGAATCAGCCAAACTAGTCGGAAGGGAGCCGCAGTGGACGCTGAGATAGATCAGCACGGCCACTTCTCTTTAAACATGAGGGCCATTCCGCCGCGCGAAGCGTAACGCACGTGGAATAGCCGTAGGAAGTCTGGAGTTAGTGCTCCAGAGCGCCGCTCGCGCGCAACTCCTCCATCTGCGCCGCACCCTGCTGCAAACGCCACTGATCGATGGCTTCCACGTTGAAGCGCCAGTCACTACCGATTTTGAAGCCAGGCAGTTGGCCTTTCTTCAACAGCCGGTAAATGGTCGAGCGATGGACGCGCAAGTATTCGGAGAGTTCGCTAACGGTTAAGACTTTAGCATCAGCCAACATGACGGATCGTTCCTTTTTTAGGATATCTAAATTTCGCTGTCGTTGAGAATAAGTTAACACAAGACGTGGTGAATGTTTAGCGTTTTTTAGGGCGCGTAAGCAAATTCAGAGAGTCCGAAGCATACAACGGCCCGGATCGCCTCACCACGTCTGTGCTCATAAGCAACCATTTTTCGGCCACATTCGGATAAATGCGGCTGAAAACACCCATGCGATGCTCCTTTCGCACCCGTGCCATTCATAGAGACGCCTTGAGGCGGAATTTTATTCGAGCCGTGTCAGCGTCTTTTTGCCCCGGTGCGGCGGCGGATGGGCAACGTGAAAATTCACACGCGCTTGGTTCCAATAGGACTAACGGAGCCGCTTGCCGGAGCGAAATGGGCGCGTTAGTTTCCTCAAGTGGCCGCAGTGATCAGAATCGGAACTTCCGGCTTCAGCTACAAGGAGTGGCTCGAGGGCTTTTACCCCGCGAAACTGGCGGGCAATAAAATGCTCGGGTTTTACGCGCAACGGTTGCCCACCGTCGAGATAAATTACACGTTCCGCGCAATGCCGCGGCGGACAACCTTGGAGACCTGGGCATCCCAGGTGCCGGAGAATTTCCGTTTCGCGCTGAAAGCGCCGCAACGATTTACTCATTACGCGCGCCTGCGCGTGGAGCGCGACGCGCTCGATTACTTCATCGCAACCGTTTCGGCCTTAGGCGAGCGCCTGGGACCAATCCTGTTTCAGCTTCCGCCGGACTTCACCTGTGATACCGCTTTGCTCAATGAATTCCTCGGACGAGTGGATGGCCGTGTGCGGCCAGCCTTCGAATTCCGCCATCCGTCCTGGTTCAACGATACCGCGCTGGAGGTGATGCGCCGGCATGACGCGGCGCTGTGTATCGCCGAGAGCGAAAAATTGACTTGCCCAGTGGTGCGCACCGCGCCGCACCTTTATCTCAGGCTGCGCAAGGAGAATTATGACGAAGCTCAGCTAGAGGGGTGGGCCGAACGGATCCGCGCCCACGCGAACGCGACGGAAATCTATGTATTCTTCAAGCATGAAACTTCCGCGCCGGAACTAGCCTTGCGGCTGGCCGCGATGGTCAGGGATACGGCTTAGAGTGGCGAGTGAAAATCCGATAACGATGCTCCCGCCGGGCGATTATCGTTACGAAATTCGCCGCGACGGCGCGCTTTTCGCCATAGAAGAGGAACGGTTCGAGAGCCATCTGATAACCGGCGTACGGCGCTCCAGCGATGGCCTCGACCGCCATGAGGTCAGCGCGCGGCTCGGCCCGGCCGGCGCGCCGGAGTATCTTGACGTGCGCTGTACGCGCGCGCTGTTCAATCGCAAGGCGAGATATGAAGCCGACAACGACGTGCTGCGTGGCAGCATCAGCGCACTGGCCGGACGCAACGAGGTCGTGGTCAAACTCGGCCGCTTTCGCGAGATTGACGCCGACTTGATGCTGTTCAAGGCATTGACCCTCGCGCACATCAGGGCGCGTGGGCAAGCCTTATGGACCGGCCGCGTCGCCCTGATTGATCCCGCCTCATTATCGGCGGCCGCGCTAAAGCAAAGCTGGCGTCAAGTGGACACCCTAGCCCGCCGGTGGGCATTCGAACCGCGAATGGGCGACCGTGAGGACATTGAAGCCGACGATGACGGCCGGATTTTACACCGGCGCGACGCCCGCGGCGCGGAAATTTTCCTCGTCTCGTTCGTTCCGGCCGAGGTGCGATAATCGCGTCGCCTCAGGCGGCGATGCGATCACGTGGCATCTTGCAGTCACCGTCGAACGTCGCCCCTTCGTTGAGCACAAGCTTGGGCGTGCTGATCGTGCAATGCAGCCGGGCGGTTGCCAGCACTTCGACACGCTCGCGGGCGATAATCTCGCCATTGACCACGCCCGCCACCACCAGCCGCGCGGCCGAAACGCGCGCAGTCACCACCGCGCCTTGGGCAATCACGATATCATCGCCGGTAATTTCGCCTTCGGCCTCACCCTCGATGCGGGCGGGCGCGCGAAAGTGAAGTTTACCGGAGATTTTGGTGCCTTTGCCGATGCGCGACTCGAAAGCCCTGTCCTCGATACCCGACGCCATGAAACGTCCCCCCTTCGAGTTCAAAACGCTGACGACGAAATTCTACCGGAAAGCCCGGCTAGCGCAATCAACCGTCTTTCCTTGAAGCGGCCGAACCGCATAGACTGCCGGAACTAAGCCGAAATTGCACCTGGAGGTTTCTGCGTGATGCGCAGAATTCGGCCAGCGCTCCTGGCGCTGGCGTTGGTACTCATGGCGTCGTGCCATCATGGGACAAAGGCGACGCCGAACAAACTTCCATCAGCTCGGGCCAACGCGCCGCTGCAATCGGGCGTGTATGGGTTTTCGGGCGCCAAGGTTGGCGACAGCGAAACCAATGAAGGCGTGGTCGGCGAATGTATCTGGATTTATGACCGCCATAACCAAAAACAGGTCGCCAAGGGCGATTGCTATGAAAATGACCCCGGCAAATTTCGTGTGCCGCTTAATCCGGGTCACTACGTCGTGCGCGGACCCGGCGGCAATACGCCCATTGATGTGCCCAATCGCGGATGGACCAAAGTGGAATCAATCGTGAAGCTGCCGGTGGGTCCCTAACGGCGTTCCGCGCAAACGTCGCGTGTCATTCCTCGCCCGACGAGAAATCCCGGGATCAGTTCAACCGCGAATGTGCTCATCTCCCGTAACATTAAATGGAGCGCGGCGGCGTCAATTCCATTGCGGAGCGTGGGCCGGCGCGCAAGCCGCGATCCATCTCCGACAATAAAGCGTGTATCGCGCTGAGCGGATCGGTGGCGCGCCAGATCGAACCGGCCGCGATTACATAATCGGCGCCGGCGCGCATCGCCTGCGCGGCGGCCAACCCGTCATGACCGTCCCCAGCGGCTGCATCAGGCTTCACCCCGGCGGCAACAATGATAAAGGGACGGCTGCATAGCTCGCGCACTTTGGCGATTTGGTAGGGCGAAGTGACGACACCGTCGAGACCTGCGTGTGCGCTCTGTTGGGCGAAGCGCGCCAACCGGACGTCACCCGCAATGACAGCACCGTCATTAGGCCGGCGTTCAACGCACGACAGCATTGCGAGCGCCAGTATAGAGGGGCGGCGCAATCCCTCGTTGCGGCAAATCCGCATCACCGCCGCGCGCGTGGTGGCGAGGTCGCGAAGATTGCCACCGCAGTGAAGATCAAACATGCGCACGCCCAGACGTGTGGCTTCGGTCGCGAGCCGTACCAGGTTGCGGAGGGTGTCATGGAATCTGAGATCGAGAAAGACCTCGAAGCCGCGGCGGCGCAGGCCGCGCACGAAATCCGGTCCGCTGTTAAGAAAAAGATTGCGGCCCACTTCGAACATGCCGACCGTCTGCCCAATCCTTTCCGCCAACTGCAGCGCTTCGAGCGGTGGTAGCAAATCCAGCGAAACGATCAGACGGCCGCGGGAGGCGCGTTGGCGCGCGAGTTCGGAAAACGGCCACCGTTGCGGCATGAGTCCTCCCGGGAATCAGCCCTCGAACCGCGTGCGCATTTACGCGCCGCGCTAAGCGGGCGGGCGGGATTTTATTTGCGCGCGTTCGAAGTCGAATCAGTAAAAAGCTGACACCAGAGTCATGCCACTTCCGGGCCGTGTCAAGGCATGCGCGATTAACCGATGTCGCCGCCTGCAGCACTTCTAATCTCGAGACCAGCCGCTTGGCGGGAGCTTTGGTTCCGATCTTGTTGTAGATCGCGGATGTCTGGTAGTTAACAGTGCGCTGTCTCGCACTGGTACGTTGCCCCTCTGATGCGCGGCGGCGGTACGTAAGTGGATAAAGAGCAAATCCTCGGAGAGATAAAGCGAATCGCTGAACGCGACGGGGGGACGCCCCCCGTTTAGCAAAATTCCGGAACGAAACCGGGATCAAGCAATCTGACTGGCTTGGGAAGCATTGGGTACGCTGGAGCGAGGCGCTTGGTGAAGCGGGTTTTGGGCGCGTTCGGTGCAATAGGCCTGGAGAGCCGACGCTAGTTTGCGCCGTGCGGTTCCGCGAACCGCCTTATGATAGACGTGCATGCTAGGAAATGTCGCCGTCTGTGTCAAGGTTTGAGAGTTTCGAGTCCGTATACTTGCTTCGGTCCGGTCGTTTTTACAAGATCGGTCGAACCAATGCCGCGGGACGACGCCAGTATGAGCTGCAAATCCAGCTGCCCGAAAGGGCCAGGATCGTCCATGAGATCAAAACAGATGACCCGATTGGAATAGAGCCTTACTGGCACAGGAGATTCGAGGCAAAACGTCGCAACGGCGAATGGTTCGACCTCGATAGCGCGGAGGTGACAGCTTTTCGACGGCGGACCTTCATGTGAGAAGTCATCACGTGAGCGTCAGCATGAAGATGATTCGGTTAGCTAGATTTGTTATTCCGAGAGTCTGTGATCGTTTTTGAATTGCCCGAGTCTATGGACAAGCGGAGCTCTTTGCATGTCATCCTGAGCCGCCCGAGCAGCGCGAGGGCGTGTCGCACCAGCGGAGCCACAGGCGGAGCGAGCAAACGAGTCCGCGAGGTGCGTTGGACAAGGATCGACGCGGAGCGATTGGATCTTTTTGACTGCTGAGCATCCGGACACTGAAGCAGAAAATCGCTCCGTGTCGTCCCCTCGACTCCGGCAGCCTTCGCTCGGGATGACAAAATTAAGGCACATCCTCGTTAAGCAACCGTCAGTTCAACCGCGCTAAAAATTCACAAGCTCCGAGCGCGGCAGCGGAGCCGACGGCGAAGCGAGCACACCAGTGGAGCGAAGCGGAACGAGCGGGCGAGTATGCGAGCCGCGTTCAAGTCGGGCTGCCGAAGTCGAGGAACGGATTGTTCTTTTCGCAGCGAATAAAACAAACCCTCATCGCTCCATGACAAGAGACAGCTATGGCCTTGATTCGCCCGGCGAAGTGCGTTTACTCACCGTCTGAAGGCGGTTGATTCGTTGATTGGAATGCCCAGCGAATAGCGCCGCAGCCAATCGAGCGCAACCTGCGAGGTCAGCAACTTGACCCACTCACGATTACCGCGGAATTGATAACGGCGCGACGCGCTGACGCCGTCGGCGGCCACCAATGCGATACAGACGGTGCCGACCGGACGTTCGGCGCTGCCCCCCTCCGGCCCCGCGATACCCGAGGTTGCAATCGCCACGTCCGCATTGCAGCACTGTCGCGCCCCAGCCGCCATCTCGAGCACGCATTGTTCGCTCACCGCGCCATGTTGCTCGAGTGTCTCGGCACGGACACGCAAGAGCGCGGTCTTCATCGCGTTGGAGTAGGTGACCAGGTCGCCATTGAAATAGGCGGAGCTGCCCGGGACGTTGGTCAGACGATGGCCGATGAGCCCGCCGGTACATGACTCGGCGACCGCGAGCTTAAGATTTTTCTCCAGAAGCAGCCGGCCGACCACTTCCTCCATGGTGACATCGCCCTCGCCATAGATGTAATTCGGAATGCGCGTGCGGACGCGCTGGCAAAGCTCTTCGAGTCGTCCTTCGGCCTTGCCGGGCAAGTCTTCCACCGTGATGCGCAAGGAAATCTGCGGGAAGCTCGCGCGGAAGCCGACCCGGCCTTCTTCGGGCTTGATCAAACCGGCCACTGCCTCGTCGAGGCCCGACTCGCTGATACCGAAGGTCTGGAAGGTCTTCACCGCGAAAATCGTGTCGGAGCCCCGATTTTGCTTGAGCCATGGAATCACGGTGTTTTCCATCATCGGCTTCATTTCGCGCGGCACGCCGGGGAGCACCACCAAATGAGCGGTATGGCCGTTGACGCTGGCTTCCATTCTGAAACCCGGAGCGGTCCCGAGCGGATTGGTAATAATAGTCGCGGTTTCAGGGAAAAGGGCCTGCTTAATGTTGTTCTCCGGCATCACGCGGCCAACCGTGCTGAACAGCCGGCGCATATGCTCAATCGACGGTTCGTCGCGCCAAAGTCCCTTGCCGGTCAGGCGCGCGACGGTTTCGGTGGTCAGATCGTCGGCGGTGGGGCCGATACCGCCGGTCGAAATTACCACGTCGCCCATCTCGATGGCCGTGCGCCAGGCCCATTCCAAACGCTGCGGGATGTCGCCGACGGTCAGCACCTCGACCAGATCGAGGCCGATTTCAGCGAGCTTGTCGGCGAGGTAGTTGGAATTGCTGTCGAGCACACGGCCGCTGGTAATTTCATCACCAGTGGAAATTATGACCGCTCGCTGAATAATCATCGCCTGCTCCCTTGCTTCAGAGTTTACGCCTCAGATGACGCGTCGCAGTACCTGTAGCACGATGTTGGCATAGATGCCCGCAGCGACGTCGTCAAGCATTACACCAAAGCCACCGCGAACCCGCCGGTCGATCACGCTGGCGGGAAACGGCTTCAGGATGTCGAAAAAACGGAACAAGAGAAAGCTACCCAGGAGAAATGGCCAACCGGTCGGGTTCATGAACATCGCCGCCAGCATTCCCAATACCTCGTCGATGACGATATGAGGACTGTCGTGGCGGCCGAAAATGGTTTCGGCCTTTCCCGCGATCCAGCACGCGAGCAGGAACATCACTACAAATAGAATTACAAAAGCGGCCGGCGAGCGGCGCCATAGAGAGGAAAAAACGCCCCATCCCAACAGCAACCCGACGACTGATCCAGCCGTTCCAGGCGCCTTGGGCACGTAGCCGCTGTAGATTCCGGTGGCGAAAAAGATGACGACCTGGCGCATCGCGTTTGACTGCCGCATGCTTCCGCCTGCCGAAACCTCTACGCAGGTTATCGGTGTCATGATTAAACGCCGCTCCGTGGGGCGGGCGAGTCCGGGAGCCTTCGGCTAGGATAAAGGCTCACCTGCTCGGCTCCACGCTCCGTTTGCGCCTGGTGCCTTCAACGAAGCCGCGACCATAGCACGCGCTTTCAGGTCTGATAGCAGAGCCCGCGAGTATCCGGATAGCTCTTGGGCGCTGAATGCCAAATAGGCGTCAGGTTGGGCGTACCGGCGAAGGCTGCTCTTCGGCCACAATTTCAACCGCCTTAACGCCGTCAATCTGGCGAACGACGTCATTGACCAGGTCGTCCCAAGGCGGCACCAGTCCGGGGCCATTAACATGGACCGAGCCGCCGTCACATTGCACTTCCAATGGCGCGTGCCCGATCTTTGGATGGAACATTAGCGCCGCGCGCACCTGGGCACTCAAGGCCGCGTCACGCATCTGGCGCCACTGTTCGGGGCCGGTCTGGCTATCAATCGCCTCGGCGCAACCAGCCAAGGCGGCGGCCAGAGTCTGCAGCGGCATCGCCGACGTATTGAGTACGAGGCTGAAATTGGCTGGGTCGTCAATGTCGACGCCAAGCAGGGTTTGCAAACGAGCGCGAACCTCGCGATCGTAGTCACGCACGCGGCGCTCAGCCACAGCCGGGGCGAGCTTTTCCTCAACCGCAATCTGCTGAATGCGATCTTTCATTGGCGCGGTGAGCCGCACTCTGATCCCGCAGCCGTAGTCGGGTAGCAAGTGGGCGACGGAGCGGCCAATCACAACCAAGTCGTTCTTGGCCATTTCTTTGAGCACGACGGCCCGGAAAAAAGTCAGAAAGCGCTCGCTGTCGGTCTTGAGGCGCTCCCAGAAGTGCGGCCTGCGCTCGTCGACCACGACCAGTTGCTCAGGCGTGACGTGATAAAGCTGCGAAGTCTCCGCGATGAGCTCGGGGCTCATCAAGAAACGATAACCCAAGCGGGCGGCGGTAAGCCTGCCGAGATCTGCCGCACGCGTCCCCAAGTGCTGCGTCATCGCGATAATCGCCATCGTATGTCCCCTGTTTAGTAATAGAAGGTCTCCTTGCGCCCATCTTAAATCCATCGCCACGCAGTGGCAAATCGGGGCCAAACGCCGGCAAGAGCGCCGGCGGAACGATGGCGCGCCGGCTCACTTCGCGGCCGAGGCCGTGCATGTCATCGTCACGGAAAGCCAGCGTCAACGAGCTTGTCTCAACATACCGTGTCGTTCTTGTGAGACTTCACGGTTTCATGCCAAGCGAAAGGCATTGAGCAGCAATGCCATGAGGAAAGCGAGAAGAAACCCGGATGCCGGGCCGACAACCCATCCCCTCAGAATCGCTTTCAGGGTTGGCCATTGGACTGTCTCACGTCCACGGGCTAGTCCGGCGCCGGCCATCGCGCCCACCAGCGCCTGATTCATCGAAGTGAAGGCGCCCAACCCTACCACTGCGGAAAGCACAACCAGGCCTTGGACCAGTTGCGCCGCGCTGGCCATCTGGAGATCAAGTTTCACGATCTCGAACGCCACGCGCCGCAGCAGCGGCTTGCCCCACGTCAAAACCCCCAGTGCAAGGCCGAAACCCCCAACCACTCCGGCAATTAGAGCGCCGCTAAGATGCGTGGTGAGGAAAACGGCGGTGGCGTTGGAAACGTCATTCGCGCCCATTGTGAGCGACGCCAGCCATCCGGCCACAACCAGCAACCTGCCGACGGCGTGCGCCTGCCGACGCAAAAGCGCAACCCGATCGAGGACATGGGTAAAGATGAAGCCCAAAGCCAACGCGGCAAACGGCGCCACGATCCAGACCACAACCAGACGCGCGATTGTTGTCCACTCGACCTTGATATGTAAGGCGATGGCTGCGCCGATTAGCGAAAAGACCAATATTTGAATGGTCGATGTGGGAATCTTCAAGCGATTGTAAAGCGTGGTCAGAATGAAGGCGGTCGCGATGATGGCGCTGGCGGCATTGATTCGCAGGTCATTGGTGCCGATTAAGTGATGGCCCACCGTCGCCAGCACGCGATGACTCAAGAAGCTCGCGCCAATAATTACGAAAGCGGCCATCGTGGCCAGCGCCGGCCAGAGCCGGATCGAGCCCATCGCATGCGGCATCCCCATGCAAGCGCCGGTATAGTGGGCGCCCATGCTCCAGGCGAAGGCAAAGGCGAGTATCGCCAGGACGATGGCGTTGACGCTCATGTGGCAGCAATACCTCGGTCGTTGCGACGCGATTGTATCGCGCGCTCAGTCAGGGGATCAGCTACGCGCTCTCGTATCAACCGGCGCTGAGTGCAGGTTCGCCGCATCGGGTGGCGTCGGGGCCGCGCGGCCGCTAGGATTCATGCGTTTTCTTGGATGGGCGGCTTGCCGCAATGGTCCGTTCGCGAATGCCTGCGCTTGAGCAAGCCCGTTTGGAAGCAACCAGTTATGGCAAAAAAGAAACTTAGGCCCGCGCTTACCGGCGCATCGATCGAACCGGCGCCGCTAAGCGGCGAAATCTCGGCGGCGGACCTGGTCGACAACGCTTTTCTGGCGTATAACGGCGGCCGCCTGCGTCAAGCCTGCCGCCTTTTCGCCGAAAAGATGCTCACCGACGACACCGTGGTCGGGATGAGCTTGACCGGCGCGCTGACGCCGGCCGGGCTGGGGATGTCATGCTTGATTCCGTTGATTGAGCACGGCTTTGTCGACTGGATGGTCTCGACCGGGGCCAATCTTTATCACGATACCCATTTCGGACTCGGCCTACGCATGTTTCAGGGGAGCGCCGAAGCCGATGATGTGAAGCTGCGCGCGCAGGGTATCGTGCGGATTTACGACATCTTTTTCGATTATGAAGTGCTGCTGTCCACCGACGCCTTTTTCCGGCAAATCGCCAGCCAGGAAGAATTCCAGCATTCGATGAGCAGCGCCGAATTTCATTATCGCGCGGGCCGTTACGTCGCTGAAAGAGAACGCGTGCTGAAGCTTAAGCGGCGCTCGCTGCTGGCCGCCGCGCACGAATATGCCTTGCCAGTTTACACCTCGTCGCCGGGGGATTCCTCAATCGGGATGAATCTCGCGCTGCTGGAATTTGAAGGCCATGGCGTGCGGCTCGATCCGCTGGCCGACGTCAACGAGACCGCCGCGATCGTATACGCGGCCAAGCGTGCGGGGATGAAGAGCGCGGTGTTTATTCTGGGTGGTGGCTCGCCCAAAAACTTTATGTTGCAAACGGAGCCGCAAATCCAGGAGGTGATGGGCGTGGCCGAAAAGGGCCACGATTATTTCCTACAGGTGACCGACGCGCGTCCGGATACCGGCGGCTTGTCGGGGGCGACACCGTCGGAGGCGGTGAGTTGGGGTAAAATCGATCCCAGCCGTCTGCCCGATTCCGTCGTATGTTATGTTGATGCGACGGTCGCCTTGCCGCTCATCACGGCCTATGCATTGGCCCGGCGCAAAACGCGCCAGCCGCGGCGGCTTTACGACGAGCGCGCACGCATGCGCGCCGAGTTGATGAAGGCGTACGAAAAGTCGCGGCGTAAGCGCGCCGCTGGTATGAAGCGCTGAGCGCCGCCCCGGCTCCCGCGACGGATGGCCAATGAGCACACGTTCGACTATACGAAAAGGCCCGCTGAATGGTGCCTACGAGCATGAATTGGCGCTGGCACGCAAGGCCGCACTTGCGGCCGGCGCGGTGCTGGAACGCTATTACCGCGAGCGTGGCTTCGAAATTAGTTCCAAGGGCCGCGACAATCCGGTCACCACCGCCGATTTCGAAGCCGACCGCACTTTGCGCGAGATGCTGTGCGCGGGATTCCCCGATTATGGCTGGCTCTCGGAGGAAACCGCTGATAATGGCGAACGGCTCAAGCGCGAGCGCGTTTGGATCGTTGATCCACTGGATGGCACCAAGGAATTCATCAAGGGCGTCCCGGAATTCGCGGTGGCAATTGCATTGAGCGAACGCGGCGAGGCGGTGCTTGGAGTGACCTACAATCCAATCAAGCGCGAGTTGGTGTGGGGCGCGCGCGGGGCGGGATGTCATCTCGGTGAACGGGAGGTCCAAGTCACCCGCACGCGCATGCTCAAACATGCCGTCGTGCTGGCCAGTCGCAGCGAGACTTCGCGCGGCGAATGGCGCGCCTACGAGGGCACGGTCCAGGTGAAGGCGGTCGGCAGCGTCGCGTATAAGCTCGCGCTGGTGGCCGCGGGCGCGGCCGACGCGACCTTTTCCCGTTCGCCTAAAAGCGAATGGGATATCGCCTCGGGCGCGGCGCTGATTGAGGCGGCCGGCGGCCGTATCACGGATATTGAGCGGCGTCCGATGACCTTCAACAAGCCTTCGGTCAAATTGAAAGGGCTGGTGGCTTCAAACGGTTTGGTGCATGAAGAACTGGAACGGCTGGCAAGCAGGTAGAAAAGCCTTGCACAAGCCGATTCGTCATCGTGAACGCAGTCTGTCGCCAGCGTAGCACCGGCGACCACACCAGACGGGGCGAAGCGGAGCCGAGCGCATTAGCGATGCCGACGGCTTCGCGAGCAGGCGAGTCTTTAGCTTGGCCGAAGGCTCGCGGGCTCGCCCGCCCAACGGAGCTGCGCTTAGGAATACGCGGCCGCGAATCGCGTTCAAGACAGCGAGTCTATGACGTGCCCGCCTGAAGAATCCCGGAAAAGACAAAAAGATCCGGGATTCCTCGCTGTGCTCGGAATGACAGCCTAGGGTTCGCGCAGAGCTTGGCTGGCGGCGTTCAGTAATAACCAATGCGGCATTCCATGCCGGCGGCAAAAAGAGCGTTCGCGTTGCTCGATACTCATTGCAAATACGACTGGTCCCGCTCGCCCGATGTTGCTGTCGCGGTGGCTCGCCCTGGGTCATTTGTTCTCACGCTAGGAGTATGCTGAATTGCGCCGCTGGCGGCAGCGGCCGCCTGCTTGGTGTTTATCGATGCGCTGGCCTTCCGTCGCGAATAATGTGGCCACTGCGTCGCCGCTTGCCCCTTTGGGGTGATTACACGCGCCGCGCTCGGCGACCATGCGTACATAAAAATTCACCTTGTGCTTTGATCGTCAGCGCGCCGGGACCGGAAATCGCGTTTGGAAATTGCCCCACTGAGTGCGCCGGCGTTCTGTCGGCGAGGACGTGACGTGCGCCGCGGCATTTTTTTTCCACCCCCTTTTCAAACGACGGCGATCGGCGCTACGATTCCAAGATCCCCAAAAGATTGTCGCTGCGGTCGGCGTTCGAACGTTCCGGCTTGAGTTGCACCCGGCGTTTGTCACCGCGATTCGCGCCGAGGCCAGCCCGGAACAAGCGCCGACGGGCGTTAGATCGGCGAATGCCGTCGTAATCGTCAACTCACAGGATGGAGGTTCCAATGCTGCAGGTTACACAGGACGCCATAAACGTTCTCAAAGAGGCGCGTGAGCGAGCCGGTGCTCCCCAAGATGCGGGCGTGCGGATTGAACGAACCGAGGCAGAGAACGACGGATCGCGCGCGCGGCAGATTCTGATCACTCTTGGCTTCACCAATCAGCCGGCGCCGCAGGACCAGACCATTGATACGGAAGGAATGAAGGTCTTCGTTTCGAGCGATCTGGTCGAGCCGCTATCTGAACGTGTGCTCGACGCCGACACCGGTGAAGACGGCACGCAACTGCTATTTCGCTGAGCGAATCCTTAAGCTGGCTTGTGCAACGGCAAGCCTCGCGACCGCAAACAGGCCGTCGAACTTATGTTCGACGGCCTGTTGCTTATCCAACGACGATTGGCTCGCGGCACAATTCGATCACCCCCAGACTTCGCCTGCGACCTCGACCACCAGCCTTAGCTTCGCGGCCTGCTGCTCGACGGTTATCTTGTTGCCGGGCGCGGTGCTGGCGAAACCGCATTGCGGGCTCAGACAGAGTTGATCCAGTGCAATATAGCGGGCCGCCTCGTCGATACGGCGCTTGAGGTCGTCCTTGGATTCGAGTTCGGGAAATTTGGTCGATACCAGGCCGAGCACGACGCTTTTGTTCTTCGGAACGTATTTGAGAGGTGCGAAGCCGCCGGCCCGCGGCGTATCGTATTCGAGGAAATAGGAATCGACATTGATCTGGTTGAACAACGTGTCGGCAACCAAATCATAGCCGCCTTCGGCGGTCCAGTGGCTCTGATTGTTGCCGCGGCAAATGTGCATCGCGAGATGCATTGATGAAGAACGTTGTTCAAAGGCCCGGTTCATCATGCGCGGATAAACCTCCAGCAACAGCTTGCGGCCGTCGTCACCGCGCTTCGCCAACGCTCCCCACAAGCGCTGATCGCTGAGCGAAGCCAGCGTGGTTTCGTCGATCTGGACGTAGCCGCATCCGGCGGCGGCCAGTGCCGCCAATTCTTTGCGATAGCCCTCGATGATGTCGTCCCAGAAGATCTCCAGGCCGGGATAGACCTCCGTGCTGATACGCTCGCGGCCAGCTCGCAGATGAATAATGGTCGGCGACGGAATGGTGAGTTTCACGGTGCGTGAAGTCAATGATTTGAGGAAGTTGAATTCCTCGACATGAATGGGCGCGCGCCACTTCATTCGGCCAGTCACGCGGGGCCGCGGCGTCGGCAGCCGATGTCCTTGCCGGTCGACGAAGAACACTTCCTCCATCGAAGCTTGCTCGTCGTAAGCGATCGTCACGCCGCCCAATCCGCGGCAATAAAAATCACCGTAAAAAACCTCGCGGCGGTATTCACCGTCGGTGATCGAGGAGAGGCCGGCCGCCTCCTGGAAACGCACCGCGTCGCGAATCGCCTGGTCTTCAAGCGCGCGTAATTCAGCGGCGGATAAGTTTCCCGCCTGGAACTCCTGGCGCGCTTTCAGCAATTCGGGCGGACGCAGCAGGCTGCCGACATGATCGGCGCGAAACGGCGGATTAATTGGCGTGCACGACGGCATTGCACTTCACCTCATGAGCAAGACTGCCAGCATCGCTACATTTCGGCCTTGAACGTGTCGCGCAATCCGTTGGCGTAAGAAATCCGGGTGGGCGTGATTTTGATCATGCGCAAAGTGTCACGGCCGAAGAAGGGCTCTTCGAACGGATTCTTTTTGAGGAAAACGGCTTTCAACCGCTCCCATTCGGCGCCGCGCGCAACTTCACGCGCGACACCCTGGACCGCGGCGCGTGTTACTTCGAAGGTCGGCACATTTCCGGTATCGCGGGTGTCAACCAGCACGGTCGCGCGGGGCCGTTTAAGCATATTCTGAAACTTCTCGGCTGTATCGACCATAATGAAGAGCAAATCGAGGTCCTCGGTTTCGGCAAAAGCCTGCATCGTGCCGGTGGGCCATTGCTCGCCTTGCGTAATCAGGGCCGCGACATGCTCCTGGGCAAAGAGCGCCGCGAGCTTTTGCTTTTGTTCTGGATTAAGCATCGCCACTCCCAGGATGAGATTTATTGACGCGAGTCACGCATGCGGACGCGCCGTATCAGCGTTCGATTCGAAGCCGCCATTCGCCATCGTCGGACCGGATATCAGCAACCACATAACCCTCCGCTTCGGCGGCTTGCGGAATATCCCGAGCGCCGCGCGGATCGTCGAGAATCAATTCCAGAGTCTCACCGCGGCGCATTTTTTCAAGACGCACCTTCGCGTGCGCCCAGTTAAGCGGACACTTGATCCCCCGCAAATCCAGCCGCTTATCCATCGATACGACATTTATTCATTTTCGACGCACCTCGCGGACTCGTTTGCTCGCTTCGCGCCACGGTGCTGCGCTAGGGAACCTCTGCACAAGCCCGTTCGTCATTCTGAACGGAGTCTGCGAAGTAAAGAATCCCGGCAAAAACCCGCAAAAACAAGAAGATCCGAGACTCTTCGCTGCACTCAGAATGACAGACTCACCCCTTGTGCAGAACTTCCCTAGTGCACGTGCGCCCAATTGAGCCGACACTTGATTCCGCGCGAATCCAGTCGCACTTTCAACCCAAGGCGCCAAGCCGGGTGCTGGCGCGCTGGAGCAACTGGCGCATCACGTCGACGCTTTGTGCGCCGACGATCGGAAATTCACCGATGAAGAAAGTCGGCACGCCGCTCACCCCGCGCTGACGGGCCATCAGCGCATTGTTTTTTAGTCGCAGCGAGTAACGGTTCGACTCCAGCGCGGCGCTGAGGTCGTCGCGCCCAACACCCGCATCGGCGGCCAAATCGCCCAGCACTGAGGGCTGGCCGATATTCAACCCTTCGTTGAAATAGGCGCGATAAATCCGCGCTTCGAAAGCCTCCGATTTGCCGACTTCCCGGGCATATTCGGCGGCTTCCAGCGCCAGGCGGGAATTCGTCAAGACCTGCGGCGGGTTCATCGAAAAGCCCGCGTCCAGCGCCATACTCTGGATCCGCTGCCAAACCGCGCGTCGGGCCTCAGGGTCCATCCCGGCGCGATATTCCGAAGCCGGCATCCCTTCGGCGGGCCATTCCGGATGAATCTGAAAGCCGCGCCATTCCAGTTCAAAGCCGAATTCCGGCTTAAGTTGGTTGATGACTTCGAAGCCAATGTAACAGAATGGACAAATGAAATCGGAAAACATCGTGATTTTAAACGACATGGCGGCTTGAACCTTTACCTGAACGCACCTCGGAGACTCGTTTGCTCGCTTCGCCGACGGCTACGCTAGTGAACCTAATAATAAACCGTCGTCCCGCACTTGGTCAAAAAGTGGCCGCGCCGTCTGTTATAGAGCGGCTGGCGTGTGTTAGTTAGGCGGGGTGATACCATTGGGTAATTCTCCGGTCCGAGAGGAACCATGATTCTCGACAGCTTCAAACTCGACGGTAGGGTCGCCATCATAACCGGCGGTGGACGCGGCTTGGGGCGCGCGATGGCGGTGCGCTTTGCGCAGTGCGGAGCGGATGTGGTGGCCGCCGCCCGCACCATGAGCCAGCTTGAGGAAACCGCCGAACAGGTGCGCGCGCTCGGGCGGAAATGTCTCGTCGTGCGGACCGACGTGGCCTACTCCGATCAGATCAACGCGATGGCGGCGGCGGCGATCAAGGAATTTGGCCAAATCGACGTGCTGATCAACAACGCCGGTATCGGCGAC
Organism: Binataceae bacterium (SeqCode); assembly: GCA_050736615.1. Taxonomy (GTDB): domain Bacteria; phylum Desulfobacterota; class Binatia; order Binatales; family Binataceae; genus JBOHWJ01. The sequence goes on from JBOHWL010000244.1 coordinate 42,461, forward strand.
AATGCGCTGGGCAAGCCAATTGAACAGATTACCGATGAGGAATGGCGCCATGGAATCGATACCAATCTGAGCAGTCAGTTTTATTGCGCGCGCGCCGTGATTCCGCACATGGTCGGGCGCAAGCGCGGTAAAATCATCAATATCGCTTCCGGCTATGGTCTGCGCGGCGGCAAACACAACTATATGTACGCTTGTTCAAAGGGCGCCGTGCTGCAACTGACGCGCTCACTGGCGTTGACCTACGCCGAATTCAATATCCAGACCAACTGTATCGTGCCGGGTATTTTTCCGCACAACGAAATGCTGATGCGGTTTTTCAAGGGTGGCAAGTTTATTCCCCTGGGACGCGTCGGGGAGGATCAGGACGTAGGCCCGCTCGCGGTGTTTCTTGCTTCCGACGCCTCCAATCATATCAACGGCGAACTGATCGCGATCGATGGCGGTGGCTTGGCCGGCGGCATCACGCCGACCGGCGTCGCACCCGGCCTGCCGTCGTAAGGAGGCGCGCGGCCACCGCCGCACCGAGGAGCATATGCCAGAGCAGAACAAGAGCCTGCCCGCGGGATTGCAGGATTTTTCACTGGCCGGACTGGGCGCCCTGATCATTGGCGCCGAACATCCGGTCGGGGCCGTGGCCGCGCTGACGCTCGCCGAAGCGGGCGCCAAAGTGCTGCTCGCCTCGCAGGAGGCCGGCACCGAAGAGCAACTTAAGAATACCGCCAAAGCGCTGGGGGCAATCGGCGCCAAGCCGGTAATCCAGGTGCAGCGCGCCGCGATTCGCGCCGATCTCAGCGCCACTGCCGATCTCGCGGTGAAGGAACTGGGCGGCCTCGATATTCTGATCACCGCGTTTGATGCGCCTTTCTATGCGCCGTTCGAAGCGACCGACGATTCCGCCTACGATCGCGTGATGGACGACAATTTCAAGGCGGTCTGGATGGCCTGCCAGGAAGTCGGGCGCGTGATGCTGCAGCGGGGCGGCGGCGTCATGGTCAATATCAATTCGGTGCTGGCCGAACGCGGCGTCCCCAACGCGACGCTCTATTGCGCGGCCAAGGGCGCGGTCCGCAATTTGATTCGCGCGTTGGCGCTCGAATGGGCGCGGCGCGGCGTCCGCGTCAACATGATCGAGGCGGGATGGACGCAGGAAGAAGGTAGCCCGGTAAGCGGCAAGTTTGGCGAGGCGCTACTCAAGTATTTGCCCTATCGACGGCTGGTCAAACCCGAGGAGATCGCGGGCGCTTTGCTTTATCTGGTCTCACCCGCGGCCGGCTTCGTCACGGGCGAGTCGATCGCGGTTGACGGCGGCCTGCTCTGCCGCGTCTGACGCACACGCCGCGTGAGTCATCCGCGGAGTTGATCGAATGAGCCCGCGAGAAGCCGGCCTAGATAAGATCGGTGCTGGAGCTAAAGCCGATGATCGCCTGGTCAGCACCAAGCCCGGTTAATGGCTCTATTCCCGCGGGAGGGCGGCGGTCAGAAGCAGCGCACTGTCCGCGAGCGCTTCGACGCTGTGCGGAACTTCGCGTTCGAGCACCGCGATCGAGCCATGCTCGAGTGTAAGCACCTCGTCGCCGGCGTTGAAGCTTACGGAGCCTTCGAGCACCTGGAGCGAGAATGAACCGCGCGCCTGATGCTCCGCCAGTCGCGCGCCTTTGCGCAGTAGCAGCAGCGTAACGGTGAGGTCGCGATGCTTAACCAGGCTTCGCGCTGAACGATCATGGCCGGTCCACTGCGGTGCCGATCTGGCCTCGGCGAGTTCACGCTCGAGGGCAAAGCAAGTGAGGGCGCCGGCGGGATTTTCCCCCGTCGAGGGATCTTTGCGTTTGTCCGACATCACATCTCCTTTTAAGTTTGGGCGATGACAGGCCGCCGAGCCTGACCCGCTTAAGCCACGGGCGAGGCCAGCGTCAGTCCGCCGTCCACCATGATGGTCTGCGCGGTGATGAAGCCCGCTTCCGGCGTACATAACAGCAGTGTGGCGGCGGCAATCTCGTCGAGTGCGGGAATGCGCTTGATCGCCGAGCGCATTGCGGCGCTTGCCGTCACGCGTGCGAAGTCCGCGCCGAAGTAGGTCCGGGACGAGTCACTGTCAACCATGCCGAAATTGACGCCGTTGACGGTAATCCCGCGCGCGCCCAGCTCGAAGGCGAAATCACGCACCATCGCTTCAAGCCCAGCCTTGGCCGCGCCCAAAACGCCATGTCCGGGCAAGTTACGAATCGAATCCATCCCGGAAATCATGATGATGCGTCCGCCCGCGTCCATGTGCGGACTGGCCTCCTGCACCGCCGCGACAAACCCGCCGATACTCAGATTGAAGGTGCGGCTGAGATGGTGTGGCTTTACTTCCAGCAGCGGTTTGAACGCAGTGGCGGCGGCGTTGAAGATCAGAATGTCGAGACGGCCGAATTCAGTCGCGGCGCGGCGCACCATCGCGCGCACTTGTCCTTCGTCCTCCAGGTCCGCTTTGAGCAAAAGCGAGCGTGGTGCCCGCGCTTTGATAGTTTCCAAAGTGCGCGCCGCGCTTTCTTCATCGCGGCGATAATTCAACGCCAGCGTGGCTCCGCCAGCGGCCAGGCGGAGGGCGAGTGCGCGCCCCAAGCCGCGCGTGCCACCGGTAATCAGCGCGAGTTTGCCTTCAAACGTGAGCATCAGGCACAGATTACCATCTCGCTGTTATGCTCGTAAAATAATTCCAGGCAGCGGCGGTTTTTCACTGCCGACGGAGTAACCCCGATGGCGATTATGATCAAACGCGGCTATGAATCACCCGCGGCCGAGGACGGTATGCGTATCCTGGTTGAGCGCGGGCGCTACGGGGAATCCCGGATATGCGCGGGCGAATCCGCGAGTCTTCGGCTAATGCTAAGCCTTCTCGTATGACTTCGCGCCACCGCCTGGTCGCCTCGCAAGAGCGCTTCGCTAACGAGCGTGGCGTTGTGCCAATCTTGCCGTCACAATAGGATGGCACGGCCGGTTGTCGCGGATCGGAGCGGATGTTCCCGCCTCGCCCTGTCCGGTGGAGTTTTCCTGGTGATGGACATCCATTCGGAGTATCGCTGGTGTTGACAGTTCTTGGCGGCCTGTTCGCCCTGGCGTTAACCGCCGGCTTTATCGGTTCATTGTCGGGTTTGGGAGGCGGGGTCTTCATCGTGCCGGGACTGGTGCTGGTGGCCCACGTGCCAATGCAGGTCGCGGTGGGGGCCAGCTTGATTTCGGTGGTGGCCACCAGTGCCGGCGCCAGTGTCGCGTTCGTGCGCGATGGCTGGACCAATCTGCGGGTGGCAATGCTGCTGGAGTGTGCGACGGTCACTGGCGCGGTCGGCGGCGCGTATCTGGCGGGTGTCATCTCGGCGCCCGTGCTGGAGCTGTTGTTCGCGCTGATGATGCTGCAGTCGGCCTATTTTTCCCTGCGTAAACATGGCGACGACTACGCGGTCGAATCCGACTCGTTTTGCTCCCGGCTGCGACTGGGTGGAGCGTTGCCGCTGGACAACGGCACGACCGCGGAGTACGGCGTCGTTCATTTGCCGGGAGGCGCCGCGATTATGGTGATCGCGGGATTGATGTCCGGCCTTTTGGGAGTCGGCGCCGGGGCTTTGAAAGTGGCGGCAATGGATTACGTGATGCGGCTCCCGCTCAAAGTCTCCAGTGCCACCAGCAACTTCATGATCGGCGTGACGGCCGGCGCCGGGGCATTGGTGTTTCTGTCACGTGGCGATGTCTCCACTGTGGTCGCTGCGCCAGTGGCGCTGGGCGTGACCGCCGGAGCACTCTGCGGCAGCCGTTTCCTACCGCGCGTAAATGTACAGGCGCTCCGAATTGGCTTTATCGTGATCATGCTGCTGATCGCGGTTGAGATGGGTTGGCGGGCCGTTGCCGGATTATAGGGATGGATACACAACTCAGTGAGGAAGACCGTATCCTGCGCGTCTGGACGCCGGTCATCCTGCGCACAATTCTGATCGTTGCCACGATCGCGCTGGTCGCGGGACTGGTGGTGATGATCTGGCATAGCCCCGGCTTTTACGTCGGCCGTTTTGATCAAATACAAAAAGGCATCGGCATCCATCACCAGGAAGCGCTAGCGGCACTAGCGCATGCGGCACTTCACGGCAACTCCCATGCGATCCTCACGTTCGGGCTGATAATTCTGACCCTGGTACCGCTGGGCCGGGTGGCCTTTACCTTCGTGCTATTCGTCAAGGAACGTGACCGGGTTTTTATCGTCGCCACCGCTTACGTCCTGACCGGCCTGATCGTTGGGGTATTGTTGGGGCGGGTCGGTTGAACCCCAACAGGCGCAACGCAGTGAAACCGAGCGGGCCAGCGGAGGCAAAGTCGCAGCTAGCGCATACGTGGAGGGAAGCCAAACGAGCGCATTAGCGAAGGCGCGGCGAGCAAGCGAGTCTTTATCTTGGCTGAAGGCTCGCGGACTCGCCCGCCCCACGGAGCTGCATTTGGAATAGCGAGCCTCCGACGTGATCTAATTCAGACCGAGTTAGGAGTGACAAAATGGAAATTAACGGGAAAATCGCGCTTATTACTGGCGCCGGCTCCGGAATTGGACGGGCCACCGCCGAATTGCTGCGGTCCGAAGGCGCCTCGCTGATCGTCGCGGATATCGACGAGAATGGCGGCCCGGAAACCGTCCGTATGTTGGAGAACGCCGGCGGAAAAGCGCTCTTCGTCAAGGCCGATGTTACCAGCGAAGATGACACCCGGCGGATGCTCGAAACCGCCGTTGCCCACTTCGGACGGCTCGATATTCTTTACAACAACGCCGGTATCGGCGTCGGCACTCCACCCTTCCCCAGTTCGACGTTGCGGCGATGGCGCTTGGTGCTGGACATTGATCTTCAGGCCGTGATCCTCGGATGTTATCTGGCGGCGCCGATTATGGAACGCGGGGGTGGCGGCGTGATCATCAATACGGCCTCGATGGCGGGGTTGTATCCTTATAAAGAGGACCCGGTTTACGGAGCGGCCAAGGCGGGTGTGGTGAATTTCACCTATTCGCTCGCGCCGTGGGCCTCACGCCTCGCTATTCGGGTCAATTGCGTATGTCCGGGTGTGACCGACACGCCGTTGGTGCGCAAGGAGGTCGAGCGCGCGAAAAAGGCCGGTCACACCGGCTCATTACCGTCAAAAATCCTCCACCCGACGCAGATAGCGGAGGCGGTGCTCACACTAATTAAGGACGACAGCCTAGCCGGGCGCGCACTCGAGGTGCGTCCCAGCGGACCACGCTTAGTGGAAACACCCGCCGCGCCGGGCACTCGGCGCCATTAAGAGCGCTCCGATCGGTGAGTTCAAATTCCGGAGGCATAAGCTGACCCATTACGTGCGCCAGCACGCTGACGCTGAGCGACGCCAGATGGATTCGCCGCAGGGCTTTACCGAATAGATGTAATGGGTCGCGAGATTACTGACAGTCGCGCCGACGTGCGGGAGTCGAAATCACCGTTCGAGCGAGATGCTGGCCGACCCGAACGGTGATCGCTCAGTTACCGCGCATCGACTCGCTGTCAGCGGGCTTCATATTGCGCTCCAAACACCATCGGTCAATAACTTCGGCGTTAAAGCGCCAGTCGGTGCCGATGCGGAAGCCCGGCAGCTCACCGCGCCGCAAAAGCTTGTAGATGGTTGACGGATGCACGCGAAGGTAAGCGGAAAGTTCCCTCACTGTCATCACGCGCGGCAAGTTATACTTGGGTTCTGCCACGATACCCTCTCCATCGCGCCCAGTCCCTCTACCCCCTCCCCCACCGGCAAGGGTTGACGCCTTTTTTAATGTTTTAAGTCAAGTGCTTTTCTAAGCCCGTCTTGACAACACCAAACGTAGCGAAAAATACTTATGCGGGTCAAGAGGGCGCAACTTAATTTTTCACCACCAGACCCGCTCAAACTGTCAGACTGCGCGCAAATGTGATAAACCACAGTTGCAAACTCGCTCCGTCGATTATATGCCGACGCCGTATGGCTGCCAGACGCCACAAGGGAGCTATAACGTCTATGCGTTCTCTTTCTGTCAAAACCTGCCTAACAACGCTATTATGTTACGCTTTGTGCCTATGTGGTGCTAGTGCGTTTGCTCAAGGGGTGGGACCACTTGCGTTGACCACCCCCGAGTTCACCCCCAACCGCAACATTCCGTCGCGCTTCACTTGTGCCGGCTTTGACATGTCGCCGGAACTCTCCTGGGCGAGTGTTCCCGCAGGCACCAAAACCTTCGCTTTGATCGTCAGCGACCCGGATGCAACTCACGGCACATTCATTCATTGGGCAATCTACAATCTCCCAGCAAATCAGACGAACCTTCCCCAACGTGTCAAGAAACGGCACAAGCGGACCTATGGCGGAGAGCAAGGCACCAACAGTTTCGGCAATATCGGATATGGCGGTCCGTGTCCTCCGCCCGGCAAGCCGCATCATTATCATTTCAAGCTTTACGCACTGAATACGAAGCTCAAATTGAAGCCCGGGGCAACCGCGGCCGAGGTGGAAAAGGCCATGAAGGGTCACGTGATCGCGACCTCCGACCTGGTGGGTCTTTTCCAGCGGCATTAGCGGCCTTTTCCGCACCTTTCTTGGCGATGCCGCCAATCAACGTCATCTTCTCGCCGCTATGCGCTCTTTAAGATCGCGGGCACGCTCCGAGACCGCTTCGAGCGACTCGCCGATCTTGTGCATCGCGCCGGTGACGCCGGCCGAGACCGCTCAGCAGGATGGCTAACGGCAGCGGCGATCCCATCTCAGATTTCTACTTTCTCGCTGAGATCAATCATGCGCACGTCGCAGACTCCTAATTCCTGAACGCACCTCGCGGACTCGTTTGCTCGTTTGGCTCCGCTCCACGAGCGCCGCGCGGCGCTATCTGGGCTCGCGCACCTGGGCGATCTCTACCC